>CAYFTD010000116.1:0-2359 GCA_964345915.1 uncultured archaeon | reverse complement strand
TGAGTGTCCAGTCTGTGGACGTCAGAGCGACAGAAAGAGTGACTTCTGTCAGTATCACAATCTGGCAATGGAGAATCTACAGAAGGAATTTGAAGTTTGGCAGAGAGCACTGGAAATCGACTGGGAGTCTTATCTTGATCACGTATATGCATTAGAGAATCTAGGAGCTTGGGTCAGAGATGTCATAGATCACATCAGGTCAATAGATGGTTCTTCAAAGACGTCATTAGCTGGACCATGACCTTTTGAGTTAGTCCCTTTACAGCCACAACAATCATGCAGGTCTTACCTGTCCAAGATACTATCCTCTCAGCAAGCGTACGGGCCAAGATTGTGTCCAGACCTTCAGAGAAGAATCCCGAGGATGCTGGCTCTGATTCGTCTCGACCTGGAGGCACTGCTACAGCCGACAAGCCTAGTCGGAACTTCTCAGAATCAGTCAGGAGGACCAGAGTGCCGTTCTCGAGGTCCAAGACTCGTATCCTTATCTTGCCTAGATCAGTGTCTGACTCGAAATGTCTGATATCTTCGAAGTCCATAGATGAAACCCAGTCGATGATTCTCGTTTCGTGATAAATCCCTAACGGATTGATGGTTTTGGATGCAGATGACAACAGTGTTATCAGGTGAGCATAGGTCACAAGTGTGAAGTATAGATGACTAAGAAACTCACCTACGAGGAGTTCTTTCCGTATCAGGAACCACGTAAGGGCCAAGATGAGATGATGACTAGCATTGATGGTGCGGTACGAGATGGTACTCATATCTGTGCTGAGGCCCCTAATGGATTTGGAAAGACCTGTGCTACGCTGAGTGGTTCCCTACCTTGGGTGAGAGAGAACAACGGTAAGATTCTGTATTGTGCACGAACGCACAGACAGTTGGACCGTGTCATGGAAGAGTTGGACACCATCCTAGAGAAGATAGAGGTAAGCGGTATTTCATTTCGAGGCAGACGACACATGTGTATCAATCAGTTTGTCTTGGAGAACGCTGACCTAGTGGCACCAATAAGTGAAGTATGCGGACAGTTGAAAGCCACTCGAAGATGTTCTTATTTTGAGAAACTGAGAAAGGCGGGATCTCCAGAGGACCTTCTGGCGGATATGCCAAAACCTGTGCTCACTGCACCCGAATTGATTGACATTGGTAGGAGTATATCGATATGTCCGTATGAGCTTGCGAAGCGCCTCGCAAAGATTGTTGACGTCGTTGCCCTGTCCTATCTCTACGTCTTCGATCCTTGGATTCTGGAAACCTTCGTTCCTGAGCTTGAAACTCCTATGTCAAGGATGGTCCTTGTGCAGGATGAGGCGCATAATGTTCCCCATACAGCACTTGACTCCGCGAGCGATTCGCTAACGCTTGGTGCTGTTAGGCAGGCGATGCGAGAGGCGACCACATACAATGACTCCATCTCCAAGGAGTTCTCTAGTAGTCTTGCAAAGTGCATAATGGACCTGTCTACAGAAATGACGGAGAATGATGAGAGAGTTATTGACCCACATACAGTGTTCAGACTTGCTCTCGAGGGCTCGGGAATGAGTCCGGAAACAGATGCTTTGGGTTATATGAAGGATCTTGGAGCCAAGATTCGTAGGGGCCTTCTGAAGGCCGGGAAGTTCCCTCGTTCGTCCATATATCGTGTGGCGGATTTCATGCAGCGGTGGTTGAGGAGTACTGAACGTGACGACTATTCCTTCATCTTGGCATCAAGACGCGGGGCCAAGGAGAGCAGGAAGGTGTCATTGGACCTTCTCGCGCTAGACCCAACGGCTGTAACGAGTCCAATTCTGAGCCTCGTGCACAGCTCTGTGGCCATATCGGGAACTATCTCGCCGATGGATGCGTACTCTGAGATGCTGGGTTTCGGGCCTGGTGCAACGAAGGCATCCTTTAGGAACCCATTTGCCATGCGTAACAGACTCTGCCTAATAACAGAGGGCGTAGACACTTCATTCCAAGCGCGGAACGACAAGATGTTTGGAAGATTGGTTGACCACTGCGTGGCAGTGGCACACGCGACGCCAGGAAATACTGGCATCTTCACCACTAGCTATCTTGTTGCCAAGTCGCTCTTGAAAGCTGGGCTGGAGAAACGTCTGAAGATGAAACTGTATCAAGAGAAACCAAGTATGAAAGGGACTGAGAATGACAAGATGATTGAAGATTTCAAGCGAAAAGGAGAGAGAGGTGGTGCTGTTCTCTTGGGCGTTCAGGGAGGACGTAATTCAGAGGGAGGAGACTTTCCAGGCCCATCCATGGAGAGTTCGGTCGTTGTTGGGGTACCATACGCAAGACCAACACCCCGAACGTCGGCATTGATAGAATACTATGATAGGAGATTCAATAAGAAGGG
>CAYFTD010000115.1:0-7446 GCA_964345915.1 uncultured archaeon | reverse complement strand
TCTTAGTCGAGTGCTCGTCTTCGCAACTGTTGTGAGTTGCATAGGATTGCTAGTATTCTTGGTGCTCTCTAGTACCTGCGCCTGCGGCCACCGTAGCCGCCACCACCACGACGGCTTCCGCCGCCGTAGCCACCACCACCGCGGTCACGGCCACCATAGCCACCGCCGCTTCGTCCGCCATAGCCGCCTCCGCCGCCATAGCTCCTGCGTCGGGAGTCCTCATGCTCCTCGGCAGACATGTCAACGTCCATGTTGACCTCGTCTATTGCCTCATCAGCATCAGACAGCTCCCCATACCTTCCTATGTTGAGTCGTAGATTGCCTCTGAAAAGACCCGTGTAGCCATTCTTCAGCGTGTAGGTGTTTCCAACCTCCACTTCGTCAATCTTTGCATCCCAAAGGGGTACAGATACAACTGCAGTTGAATCTCCAACTACAGCATCTAGCACGCGATGGCTCTCTCCGTCATTACGGGAAGTGACCTCGCGCTCTTCACCAGTCTCCATGACCTTGAAGGAAATGGTGACATTCTTCATTCGTGGCTTCAATTCAGCCACCGTAGCCTCAATAGGCTCTCTGTCGTCGTAACTCATTGTATATACTCTCACTTGAGAATAACAGGTCCTACAAAACTAGCATGATCTTCCGTGGAGTGCGATGTTGGATTGAACCCTCAAAGAAACCAATATGAAAAGCAGCTCTTTCGTGGTACTCCTGCACTCTTGTGCCGCGGAAGTTTGCTTATGATTCTATCTATTGGACCTATTCTATCTAGCTGGCCATTGCATCCGACAGTCATCGAAGAGGTCAAGAGGCAGCTGGTCGCTCACTATAATTCTCTCCTCTTCGTGGCGCAACCAGACTAAATCACATTTCCAGATGCTTTTCTCAAGAGCGATACGATGTCCTCTCATTCGAAAACCTTTACCCTCATCAAAGCATGTCTGGATGAGGTGATGGGGGCCTGGGAACATTGGTCGCCCCTACTCGGATTCGAGTTGACAGCTTACTTCACGGCCATCCACCGAACACGAAACCCAGTTTCAGCAGTTTATTACTACAAGGGGCACTAACATCTCATCTTCAGTCGTTCCACCATGGTGACCCACTAGATTTGGACTCTCAAGTCCTGGATAGGTGTTGAGCATTGCATGCTCTTCTTTGAGGAATAGTGTGTAGTCGCCTACGCGATTGAATAACTTAGGATTGGGCTCAAACAATCCAAACCAATTCTCGTCAATCAGATCCTTGCTCTTGCGCATGCTGCATGCATGATCCAGGTTCTCCACTATGTATCGCTCGAAATTCTTTGCCTCTGAAGCTCGAACATAGCAGTACACTGCTCTTGTGTCTCCACAGAGCGGGAGTGCCAGATAGCTTTCCAATTCAGGATGGTTTCGAGTGTGAATAATGGAGTCCGCGAGAGTGTCATGGAGGCCGTGGTCGCTTGTTACCACAAGTGTTGTGTCAGTTCCTTGGATCTTCTCAGTAAACTCATTGAGGGCACCATCAAACTCATGAAGATGCTGTCTAGCTTCGTTGCTGGACGCACCTAGAAGATGACTTATCGCGTCAAGCTCAGACCAATATGCCTGTACGAAGTTTCCCTGCTTTTCCGATTCGATTACACTTGTGATACAAGCAAATAGGCTGTCTAAATCTGAGTATCCTAGCCGTTTTGTTTTGCTGGCTATGTATCTTGAATAAACACTGTTGGTGACTGTTTCTGGCATTACTAGAGAGTGTGTCTTTTTGGCTGCTTTGAATATCGGTTGAACATCAATAACATTCGAAAAATCAGTTTCAATCACATTCCAATCAACAACATTGCTGAACCCTAGGATTCTTGATACAAGACCATATTCGCGAAGGTATACCCACCAACCTGTGATAGCATGTTGTTGTGGTGCCAATCCAGTGTAGTATGTTGACATAGCTGGCCCAGTAGAAGGCGGAAAGACAGATGTTAAATCTCGTTTCAAATGCCTTCTGAGAAGGGTGCCCTTCCCGTATTGCTTGAGATAATTGAAACCGAGGCCGTCTACAATCAGTAAAACGATATTGTGAGATTCTTGAAGATTAGAGTGTAGTTCTCCATCAAGCTTAGCGTAGGGGCTGGAAGAACCAACAGCGGCCCCAATAGAGCTCATGAGGTTAACAATACCTTGGCCTGAGAAATCTGGTTTTGCTGACATTAACACACATCCGCTTTCCGCTAATACTTCCACTGAATATGCTAGCGTCTTCGTGGCCTACGTTTCCGTTTTGCAAGTTTCCTCTCTATCAGCTCCTCTATACGGCGACTGGCTGCTTCGTCAATTCGGCCCCGAGCAGGTATCTCTGCCTGAATCCTTGGGTCCGCCTCAAGATCAGCCATATCTTGCGGCTCATAATGGAAGTCTAGTCTTTGGGCTACTTCCTTGACCAAGGCGCCCGCTTCTCTGTCTTCTGGAGTGAAACTACATCGATGGTTTATGTATACATAGAGATACTCGAGGTCGTCTCTGAAAGTATCATAGTAGTTCCCGGGATGATTGTAGAAGTTGAACGGGTCCTGAAGTTTTGTGATGACGACAAATCGTGGTCTGACGTCAATCTTATCCGGTTCGTCCTTCACTCTATGCACCAGATTCCAGAGGACCCTCAGGCGCTCTTCGCTGAGATGGTTCTTCGTTGTTTCAGAACTCAGAGTCAGTTCGCGTTTGGATTCTGGCAGGCTCAAAGACCTAAGATCACGCTCCGTTACTAACTTCGACGGGATGCTCACTGCATTCCTCAACAGCGTGACGAAGACAAACAACAGGGTGACGAATATTAGACCAGCGTTCGGCCAAGCTACAATATTCCCTGCTGTAACAACGAAATAAAGAGCAATTACTGTCAAGACTAATGGAAGGAAGTTCAGGAGCCAAAGACGGAAAGTGACGTAACCACCTGCCCGAACTGAGTGCCATGGATTGTCCATTTGAAGGCGCACTCTTTGACTGTCTGAAAGGACCTCACTCCCTCCGCGTTCAGCCTCGTAGTGGAACTTATCCCAATATGCCCTTTCAAACTTCCATGGCTTTGAGCCTTCATTCTTAATCCAAACAAATACTGGAAGGTAGTCCATCGCATGAGACGTTCCAAGGTGCATCACTCGGTCCAGTACCCAGTATACTCCAAATATCACAGCAACGCCTATGATTATCCATGCCCAAATCTGACTGAATGGAACAAGCCACATCATTAGAGAATGTGGAATGAGCATGGTCGTACTTCGAAAGCCCGGACGTAGATCACCATTTCTACGAAAGAGAGAAACCACGTCCGCCCTGTGGTCATAGACACCGGTGAGCAGCAGAGGTAGGCCTGCAAAACCCGTCGCTAGTACAGGGAGCATAAGTTCTGAGGCTGCAATAAGAGGGCTGTAGATCTCCAACGCCATCAATCCCCAGACTCCCATCAGCAGAGGCACCCAAAACATCCAGAGCAAGCTGACTACACTCTTCTGCTCCGTCCAGATGTAGATGTACTGAAGGCACCTTCTCTTCATGTCCTCCGCCGTTTCTTCAAGCGCTCGTACCATCAATCCTCCCCAGGTCCTACCAAGTGCTGGGATACTCTTTCGTTCCATGTACAGGCCCGGCCCAATCTGACTGATGTCGGGTGCGTAAGCCTTCAGCTGTTCTTTGGCCTCCTCCTGAAAGGTGACATCCTCGACATCGGGGGCTAGCCGTATCTCAATTCGTTTCTCCTCGTAGTCCGCCTTCTCGACGGCTTCTTTCAAGACGTCGCTTGGCCAGACTATCTCTATGTGATCTTCTTCCGCCAAACTGCTTCCCTCCATCTTTGGGTTCACAAAGCAATCTGCAGACCGCAGCGCTGAGCTATCAATTAACCCTTTCGACCAAGTTGCGTGGGCCAGTGGCTAAGCCAAGTATGGCAAAAGAACATTCAGAGTCACTCTGAAGTGTTGAAGCTCTTAGTTTGTGGATTATCGTATCTGATTTGTGTCTTAACCAAATCGAAATCTCACCGAACTTCATCAAATAACACAATCGCTCTGATAACATTCTTTAATCCACTCTAGGGTGTGACTCTTGTGAAAGAAGACACTCAATCTCATCCAGGCAAGAGAAATGGACTACGGATGGCTTACGATAATCTGCAATCGATGATAGTGATGTTTGGGGGCCGTAATACCCTCGAAGAATCACTCGGTGATACGTGGGGGCTTGATAGCAACGGCTGGAAAAGACTCAGCTCTTCAGGTCCTACTCCACGAGCTTGGCATACAGTGGTATGTGACACGGCAAGAGAGGTCGTAGTTCTATTTGGCGGTCGGAACAATGACGAAGTTTCCCTTGGTGATACATGGGAGTGGAACGGGATAGAGTGGAACTTGGTTTCTGAAGAAGGTCCACCCTATCGAGATCATCACGCAGCAACATACGACTCAATCCGAAAGCGAGTAATAGTTCACGGGGGATATGATGGGTCTAGGATACTAGAAGATACCTGGGAGTGGGATGGAGTCAAATGGCATCTTGTTGCTGAAGATGGCCCGCTGCCCAGAGCTGCACATGCCATGGCATTCGACACATATAACGGAAACACAATTCTCTTTGGAGGGCTAGATCTAACCACCAAGGTGTTCGATGACACTTGGAAATGGGATGGAAACAGCTGGGGCCTGTGTGAAACCGCTGATAGAGGTGGGAGAACGCACTTTTCGATGTCTTATGACAGCTCAAGAAAAGTCGTGGTTCAGTTTGGAGGAAAAGACTCAGAAATGGTACCATACGGTGATCTTTGGAGGTTTGAAAATGAACTGTGGATCTTGGATGCGTCCGAAGGTCCACCACCTCGTATAGATAATGGGCTGGAGTATGATTCAGTTCGCAAGAGCGTTGTCCTGTATGGAGGAAAGTTCCCAAGACGGGATGATAATGCATTTGACGATACATGGGAGTGGAACGACAAAGGCTGGAAACAACTCTAATCAGTCTTGATTCTCACCACAACGTCTATAAACTCAAGAAGAAGAAGACGCGCTGCGTGGGCCAGTGGCTAAGCCAGGTATAGCGACAGGCTCTTAACTTGTTGGTCGTGGGTTCGAATCCCACCTGGCCCGCCATCTCATATTGTTTGTTCTCATACGGTAGAAGTTCCAAGGCATCTCATCATACGGAGTCGTTTATATAAAGGAAGGTTTAAGTAAAGACGACGCGAAATAGTTTCTGTCAACCAATGATTCTGAGGTTTCACAGGTGGTAGCCGAGGCTGCAGTTCGGGTAGAACATGAAGATACATTGAGGCCTGGACTTGTAGCACTAGTGCTTACTGTTGTTATGTTGACGATGCCCTACTCATTCGGATTGAGCCTCTTTTACGCATTAGATGAATGGTGGATTAGCGTAACAGCTCTGTTCTGGGGTCTTCGCTTTCTAAGCAATACTATTCCGCGCCTCAGTATCGTCATACACCTGCAACTGATCTATAGCCTCTTAGTGCTCGGTTGGCTGAAGCTGTACTACATATATCAGATGTACAAATGCTACAAAGGCCAGGTCACTAAGAAGCGAGCAGTCGTCACAGGGATTGTCAGTGAACTCCAGTTGCTGGTCTGGTATGTTCTTGCCTTTCTAGAATCTCTTGGTTCTCCTGCTTCTCAGAGCATCTTCATTGTTGCACCAATTCCCGTTCTTCTACTGTGTGGACAACTCATTCTCTTCATGAAACCGCCTCCGGTCTTGGAATGGAGGAAGCCGCGAGAGAAACAACGGACATTGGATTTCACCTCCTGAATTTTGATGATGCCTTAGAAGGGTCCTAGAATCACAGGAAGACCACCGTATGACATATTGGCTTCCGTCCGAACACGTATCTGAAGACACTTGATGGCGAGGCAACGTACAAGATTGGCTGCATTGCTTGCATGCCTAATCCTAATTCTCTCTTTCTCGGTTTGGGCCCCGGTTTCCGCGTATGCCCTCTCAGATTCATCAGGTCCCATTTTCGATGGAATTGCTGGCTATTTCGCCGATTTAGTCCCGACTGACCAGCCAGTGAATTGGAGCATGAATGTACGAGTCTATGTCTATGATCCTGACGGTGTGGACAGCGTTATTGCCTGTCACAAGAATCACACTGTTACATCCTGGTCGAACACAACAATGAGATTCACTGGACAGAATCAGAAGGGCTTTGACATCTACAGGGCGAATCTGGGGAATTACACTTTGGACCGCGACCACGCAAGCGCGTTATGGAGTGTCAAATACTATGCTAATGACAGTCGTGGGAATTGGAATGTGTCAGGAATAGCAAACTACTCGATTGCTTACTTCTATTCGGAGAGCTCACCTCTTGACATTGTTTTGCCAGTCGTCATACTGGTCACAGTTGTCCTCGTTCTCATTGTTGCCGTAATTACTAAGAGGAAATAGAATTGGCTAACAATGCCTCCTGATCCGCCGTCTTGCCTCTATCTATCATTCCAATTCTAAGGATTTCTTTGTCATTGTTGAACAATGGAAATGCAACTCGCAACTCCTGAAATAAGGCCACCAACGGATGAGATCATTGTCAGTAAGACCACGTCTTCTAGGTGATGAGGAGGATAGGGGTAAACAAAGTATGCATACCAAGTGAATCCAGTGACTACTATCATCAAACCGAGTAGGACCCCTCCTGCTCGAAGGAAACGAACTCTTCTGAGAGAATCATCCTTCTCTCTAAGTCCGATTAGTATCAACAATATGGTAATCACAAAGCCTGTACCGAGTATTCCCACGGCACTAAATCCAAACATCTGTTGGAATTCCTGCATCGTTACAGACCCTCTGATGTTCAAGTGATGCCCCTTGGAGATATATGAGTTGCGTGAAGAGCCAGTAGGTTCGAATCCCACCTGGCCCGCCATTCTACTCTGATATTCTGCCAAGTCTAGAGATTATCTCTTCAGCCTCACTCATAGTTCTATCCAGCAATTCTTCGATGCTTGGAATATCTTCAATCTAAGATTTGCGTTGATCCATGAGATTTCCCCAGAATATAGGAAATCACTGTGCCAGCAATCAATGAATCAACGAACAATTCAATTCCATGAACAATTCGCAAGAAGACTGGGAATTGCTCAGATATGACAAAGACAGCCAATGCACCTGCAATATAAAGAAGTGCAACTAATATGATTGCCAGTGGCTTCTTGTCTAGCTTCACTGAAATGAGAATCGGGAGAACGCTAAGGACATATATGAATCCTCGAACGGTCTGAAGAAGAATTACAATCTCAGCAGCAGGGAGCATTAAGTCGTAGCCTACACTTCCATCAGTGTAGTAGGGAAGTACCAATGGTGCAATGATAGTTCCAATCGTATAGTAAATGACCAACCATAGCATAGATGCGATGATGAACCGTACCGCAAACTGCGAGGAAGTCCATCCTGTGAAGTATTCTTT
>CAYFTD010000114.1:0-7329 GCA_964345915.1 uncultured archaeon | reverse complement strand
GTACCTGATGTCCTTATGGTTCTCTAGATGCTTCTTCATCAAGGACATGTTCTTGCTCTCTTTCTTCCAGTCGATCAGCATAGCTCCATAGACGAAGTCACGGTATTGTTCAAGGCTCATATTTGCTTGTTGGGCCAAGGTTCGGCAGGGATGTACTGTTCCAACCCATCGTTTGGACATGACTAGCTCCATAAGTTCCTTTTGTACAACCTGCCTCATTAGCTGCCTTTTCGGGTCGACTTCTGCAAGCGCCTTTGTGTTCACAGGTGACCTAATGGAAATCAAGACGTCGCTCTGCTCTGCTGCCGCCATCATGTGTTTTGGGAAGAGCTGGAGTGCTTCATCGTCAGCCCCATCGAAGAAGGCGCGATCAACCTCCTCACTTGACATCAAGACGAGCGGGCTGGCTCCTGCTTGTGCGACATGCTTCATCACTGCCACAACAAGGTCATGTGCATCCGGCTGGGCCGATATGACGACCATGTCGCCTTTCTTAACTTCTGTCGACCATTCGACGAGAATTCTGGCATGTTCATCTATTCGTGAATCCATTATTCATTCGACCTTGGTCGGGCACGAAGACTCAGAAAGATATAGCTTATGGCTTGCGCCACAGATCCTACTTCGAGGACTAGAGATATATCTGCAAGCCCCTGTCAGAGCACATGAAGGAAGAACTAGCTGAAGCGCTGATTGACGGTCTCTATGGAAAGCAGACTCATCCTCACCCACTGAACTCGTTGGACGGCCTGGCCTTTGAGAAAGCCACCAATCAAGTCACCAAGGACTCGCATTCATCTTATGACCTGCTCTTTCACATAGTCTTTTGGCAGGACCTTGTTCTGGAGGCAATGCGCGGTGAGGAAGTGAATTGGCCCAAGAAGCCAGATGAGGACTGGCCCGAATCGAAATCAAAGGCTGACTGGGATGCGCTTCTGCATGGTTTTGAAGAAGGACTAGAGGAGGGGAAGAGAATCCTGAAGGAGGGTGATCTGGTACGTCCTCTTCCGGCCTGGCGGAACATCCCACTGCTGAGAGCTGCAATCGTGTTGGCTCAACATAACTCGTATCATCTTGGTCAGATAGTAGCCAATCGAATAGCTCAGGGTTCTTGGCCTCCACCAAAGAAGGAGTAGCCTAGTTGCCTGAATGATCTGACTTAGTGACTCTGACTAGAACCGAATTGAACCCCGGTGTGTGGCCAAACGCGGTATGCCTGTCATCAGTCAGAACGTTGACATTGCCGTCCTCGTCCCACCAACCGTCGCTAGACCAAACAACCCTCGTGTCGATGTCGTCACTGACTTCAAGTCTCATTCTCTCTAGACTCCCCCTTCGTGACTCTACCGTGACCAAGTCCCCAGTTTGAAGTCCCAGTCCTACAGCCGTTTCCGTGTGCATGATGAGAGAAGTCCGACGTATGGACACTTCTCTTCTGCTAGGCATAAGTATGGTGTCTGTGACCACATCGTATGGACAGAAATCAAGCTCGCATTCACGGCATCCTATGCACTTTACCTTGTCCCAGGCCGGAATCAACAACGCAGTCATCATTTCAGGAATCTGAATCGGTTCCTGCGACAACTTTACTGCTAGTCCCTCAACCAATGAACTCAGCTCTGCACGCATCTTTGCAGAGGACTCAGAAAGATATCCTGCTCCTTCTCTCATCACCTCCAGACTTGGCCGAGACATTGTGATTGCTTCATCTGGACACTCTTTGACGCATTCCTGGCACGTAGTACAATGAGAGAAACTCTTTACCCCTCCACCCACCTCGAGAGAAGTATACTGTGAGTGGAGACGTTCTCTAAGGCGTCCAGTAATCATTATGAGCGGGTACTCTGAGTAGACGTCTGGTGTCGAGATTGGACTCTCCGCAGGCTCCTCATGGAAGGGGAGAGGGTCATGCCCCATGCTCTCGAGTTCCATAGAATAGAGCTCTACCTTTCCGGTGCCTGTGGCGAATCTGCGATCTGCGAAGGGTATTGCAGGGCTGGCTGTTCGGATTCCCGCTGGATGTTCAATCAGCTTCTCAAGCGTAATATCTCTGCAGTGCTCGGATTCAAGGGCGGTTCTGATGGCATCCAGTTCCGTAATCTGGAAATGACTCTCAATCCCCAATCTCGTGGCAATATCCGCCCAGATCTGTAACTCGTGTCGTGCCTCTTCTAGCGGCTCAACAATCTTGGGGGCGTACTGGACGATTCTGTGAAGTTCACTGTGGACCAAATTGACATGTTCGAAGATGAAAGTCGCCGGTAGGACGATGTCACATAGCTTTGCTGTATCGGTCAGCTCCAAGTCGATACAGACTTTGAAAGGTATCTTCTCGAGTGCTCTCCTTGTTCTGTCGGTATTTGGCCATTGAGTCATGGGACTCGCTGCTTGAATGACAAGCATCTTGAGGGGGCTCTCTTCGGAGCCCAGAACATACTCAGGTATATAGGTACCAGAGGGTACGACTGGTTTCACTGTCGGATCGAGGAGGTGATTGAGCGCTACCCCTTCTCCATTGAACGGGCTGTTGTCTGAAGATAGGTATTGGAATCCGCCCCCAGAAACCCCAAGGTATCCACAAATGGCCAAGAGACTGTGTACAGCCCTTGCTGCCCAGGTACCATTCGTGTAATGATTCATACCTGCTGGTGCCGTCGTGATGAGGGCTGGACCGTGAGTCGCAAACGTGACTGCTATCTCCTCGATTGTGTTCTCGTCCACCCAGGTTGTATTGCTGACACTTCTCTTGTCATACTCGCTGACTCGTTTCCTGTATTCTTCAAATCCATGAACATGCTTGCTGACAAAATCGCGGTCATAAAGACCCCGAGTTATGATCTCATTGGCCAAACCAAGCGCAAGTGCACCGTCTGTGCCCGGCCTGATAGTTGTGTGAATGTCAGCCATCTTTGCATGAGGTGTCCTCCGCGGATCGATAACAATCAGCTTTGCTCCTTTGTCTACAGCTTCCTGAAAGAATCTCTTGCAGTGGATGCTTGACTCGAACTTGTTTGTACCCCACACTACAATGCATTTTGAGTTGGCCCAATCACTTAGTTCATGTGGAGGAAATGGACCTACATTGAACCTTGCTCCTTCATACGCGCCCTGGAAACAGATCTCCACAATTCCTGGAATCATTCTACACCCAAAGGCATTAGCGAATCGAGCAGCATACCTGGGTGCCATGCCATCATTACCAGACCCTGAGTAGATTCCCACCGATTGTGGTCCGAACTTGCTCTTTGCAGTTTCCATCTGACCAGCGATCTCGTCCAGAACCTCATCCCAACTTGTCCTCTTGAACGATCCATCGCTCTGCTTTCTCAAGGGAAATAGTAGTCGGTCCTTGGAGTACATACGCAGGACGTGTCCGTAGCCCTTTGGACAGCATCTACCCATAGTGTATGGATGGCTAGGATCACCTCTTATCCTCACGATCTTTCCATCATCAACCTCCACGATGAAAGCGCAGATATCTGGACAATTGAGTGCGCATGCTGAATGATGTTCCTCGGATGGCATTACTACCTAGCATGACACGTAGCAGAGTCAATAACTCTTGCTGTACGATTAGGCTATTCCGGACCTAATAGATTAATAGAGATGTGCATTTGAATGGACGAAATCGAGGGGCGCTGTTCTTGCCAGTGCAAATGACTTTCTCACTAGCAACTGAAGAGGATGCGGCTGCAATTGCAGAGATAAACGAGTCGCATGCCGGGACAGATGATCCCGGAGGATTCCTAGTCATTGCTTTGTCTCGGGAAGAGATCAAGGGGATGATTCGGGATGACAACATTCACTTCTACACCGCAAAAGACCAAGACGGCATAGTGTTGGGGTACGTCGAGATCTATGATGAGATGGATCTGAGACTACTTGATGACATGACCTGGGATAGTGAAGACGCAAGGAGGACTACCCTCTCAATACTCTCAGGTGACTATGCATATGTCAAGCAGCTTGCCACCAGAAAGGGTTTCCAGAGGCAGGGTGTTGGGACGTTCATCTACCAATCCTTACAGAAGGAGCTTCGAGAACCCATTGTGGTCTTCGCTGCTAATAAGCCGAAGAGGAACCTCCCCTCAATCCTATTCCATGAGAAGCTTGGCTATCGACGAGTTTCTAGACTGTATCGTGCAGAGTTCGGTGAAATCACTGACTATGAAAGCTTCTTCTACGTAAAGGCAGTAGACTAGGCTTCCCGCTTTCGATATCAGCGCCTGAGTCTTGCGAATATGGTCGGACCGTATTGTATCAGTACGAACACGAAGATAGAGAGTAACAAGGCGACAGTGAACAGAAAGTAGCCCCACTCAATGGCTGTTGACGCGGGGTCGTAGAAGAAGAGCGATATGACTTCTGCACCAAGACTGATGATGAAGACAATCTGTAGATTCTTCAACAGTGCGTTTTCCCTTTCAGCTTGATGATTCTCAAGATTGACCCGTTCGCGAGCAACGGTTTCCTGCATCTGTACGAGGATGTCGTTAAGTCCCTCTCTATACTCGTAGCCATGAAGTTGACGAATCATCTCTTGAAACAACGTGAGTTTCAGGATTGAGGTGAACATCAGACGACGCACTCTCGTAATCATGAGGTCATCGTTTACCTCAAGCGCAATTCGGTTCAGTTCAACCTCGAGTTCACGAACATCGTTAGCAAGTCTTTTCGTATTGACTTTCTCTCTTCGTCTCATACGTTCTACGTCTTCCTGTAACCTTGCAACCTTCTCTGAAATGGCAGTGACGTGGACAAGAGATAGAAATCTCTGAACATTCCCCATCTCAGTCGCAAAGATGACATCAATGAGCTTGTTCTTGATTGTATTCTCGTCTTGAAGTGCCCGGTTGGCTACGATCACATTGCCTGCGTTTGTGATGTAGACACAGGAGTTCTCGTAGGGAGTGTGGTTGGTCATCTGTCCCGCGAAGAAATCTGTGGCCATGTCATACCAGTTGTCTGCTCGCTGTGCAAGGCCGAGTGCATGCTTGAATCGTGTACCGCCCACGTCGAATTGACTCTGCCAGAGATCATTCTTCAGGTCCTCCTCTGTTGCGTCCTCCGTACCCAATATTATCCATGTATGGTGCCAGGGATGTGGCATGTCCATTGAGCTTTTCTTATCCCGGTCGTCCAGTCTTCCAATCTCCTTCATCTCTAGGAGTACAGTCTGACCTACTGCCTTGCAGAGCGCCTCTCTGACATCTTCCACGTGTTTTTCGAAGAACGACCACAGAGTCATGTCGGCTTCAAGAAGTTTGATGTCTTTGGGTTGGGAGTTTCTAACATAGTCTTCCACTCTGTGGAGCTCTTCGTAGTCGAAGATGCAACTGAAGAGAAGACAGCCGCCATAGTGCAGATGGCCTTCAATCCTTACTTTGCCCTTAAGACCTCCAGGCGTCGTAAAACGGTAATCGGCAATGTGAAAGACCAGAGGCATGTACTGTGCCGCAGATTGTGCTAGCCATCCAACGTCTTCCTCGTGCCCATCCGGGTGAATGTACTTGTATCTCGGTTTCCCGTCGTCGCCGAACTCATCTACGTTGTACCCTTCAGCCTTCAGTTCGGCGCTGATTTTGGAATGAAGCTCGAAGTTGTAATCAACCTCGGTGTGAAAGTGTTGCCAAAACACCAACCTAACTTTCAGCTTAAGATCTCTTTCTGGCTGCGTATCGCCCACGGATTTCACCCCACTGGAGTGATTTGCTGCCGTCGCAATATGTAGATTTGGCAGGTCTAGCCTCCAATGAGTACTGGCGCCATTTATGTCCTCGTTCTAAATGATGCCTTGGAGTCGTACTAGGTCGCTGAGGAATCTGTACTACTCTACAAGATACACCCTGTCTTTTTCACGGACCCTATCGGCCACTTTGATAGCAATCTCTTGCCCGGCTTTCCCCTCCTCAATGTCTGCTCTGTCGATCTGCATTGAAGATACCATCTGCTCAAAACTGGTCGTTGTTCCTTCAATGCTTATCTTGTTTCCAACCTTCAGCGAGTCTTCGAGCATAATTGCGGCGACATTGATTTTGGCGAAATACCTTGTTACCACTCCAACTAGTTTCTTCTCACTCAATGCCGGAGACCTCTTGATGCCCTTTGTGACCGTGACTGAAAAGTCCTTTGCCCTTGCAGGTCGAAAAAACGCCTCTTCGGTAGTCGTTAGTGATTTTCATGCACATGTCCGCCGTCGATTGGCGCGAGCCTCCCAATCGTTCTCTGAACAACCTCAGACAGTGCAGGGTGAATGTGCATTGCCCTTAGAGCAGGCATGTATGCGCCATCATGTGTATGCATGAGACTGATGATCTCATGTATCAAGATGGGAGAGTACGGGCCTATTATTGTTGCACCAAGGATGCGACGAGTTTCCGCGTCCGCTATGACTCTCGCAAAGCCCTCGGGGTCTCCCATTGCGAAACCCTTAGCCACGTCTGTGTAATCTGCTCGTCCAACAAGCAGCCTCTTACCTGATGCCTTTGCCTGACGAAGAGTCATTCCAACCGTCGCTATGGGAGGATACGAAAAGACTGCCCAGGGAACAGCACTATAGTCCATCGAAATGAGCTCCTGTTCATGGCCTCTGTCACCATGTAGAGAGCGTCTCCAATTGTACCACACGATCTGACTCTCCTCATTTGCGACATGACGGAACAAGTACCGTCCAATGGCATCACCAAAAGCCCAGATTCTTGGCTTAGATGTCCTGAAGTACTCATCAACCAAAACATACCCTCTGTCGTCGGTCTTTACTCCTGTCTTCTCTGGTTTGAAGAGGTCGGCATTGGATCTCCTACCGGCTGCTATCAGGAGTGAGTCTGCGTTGAACTCTTTCTCGGTCCCTGAATCTCGGTCTTTTGCAATCACCACTTTCTTTCCGTTTGATTCAGAAGCCGCCACTCCTTCATGATTCGTGACAACCTTCATTCTCTTAGAGAGCTCCCGTTTGAGCAACTCTGAAACATCATGATCCTCGTTCTTAACCAAGTACGGGTTCCTTCCGATGATCGTAACATCAGATCCGACAGCACTGAAGAAGTGTCCAAACTCTGCAGCTATGTAGCCGCCTCCGAGAATGATCATTGACTTGGGGAGCTCTGTCAGTTCAAGAGCCTCTTTGTTGGTCATGAAGTCGACCTTGTCTAATCCCTTGATCTTTGGGATGAGTGGTCGACTGCCGGCCGCAATGAAGATGTGTTCACCCTTGATGCTCTCATCATCTACTTTCATAGTGTAATTCCCAGTGAACTCTCCGGTCGTGTGATACCAATCATAGCCCCTTGTGGCATTGATGGCTTGGCCAATGTTGCGTGCATCGGTTCC
>CAYFTD010000113.1:0-1839 GCA_964345915.1 uncultured archaeon | reverse complement strand
GGAGTCATTCTAGCGGGAATCTCGAACTACTATCCTCAAGCCATGAACCTTAACTATACTCTGGATCTAGATCACTTCGACCTTCCAGAGGGAGAATACTGGGTCCATTCTCTGGATGAGAACCTGACTTTGGGATGGTTTCAATCACAACAATCTCTACTGGAAGTACCTCTAAGCATTGCAGCTAACGGGACCAGACTGGTCGTCATATCCCAGCAGCAATTGGAGCTATCCTATTCAGTCAACATATTCCCGGACATACCAACCCCAGAGGAAGTAGAAGACCTTTGGGCTAAGGATATTCCATCAGCATCCTTCACCCATTTCCCCACTGAGCCATCCCCAAGAGACAGTGTCAGTTTCGTTGACACTTCAACAGACCCCAACGGGACAATCGTCTATTGGTTTTGGAATTTCGGAGACAGCGAACAACCGTGGTCCATAGAACAAACTCCCACTCACCAATTCACTCAAGAGAAGGAATACAATGTTAGCTTTACAATCGTAGATAACAATGGTTGTACAAACACTTCATGGCAGACTATCCTCGTTCAAAACCTCCCACCAACAGCTAATTACACATACTCGCCTAGAATCATAATAGCAGGTCAAGAAGTGAGCTTTTCTGATGACTCATTTCATACTCAAGGCCACGCAATAACCTCATGGTCTTGGCAATTTGGCGACGGAAGCACATCAGTCGAGAGAAACCCAACGCACAAATATGAAAATCCCGGATCGTACACAGTGACACTAACTGTTAAGGACGATGAAAGACTCGAAACCCCATACTCAACAATCATCGATGTTGAACCAGATTACACCATCTACTTCGTTATTGGAGGTCTGGTAGTGGCAGCATTCGTAGTAGTAATTATAGCAAGAAGAAGACAGTAGCTTAGCGCACGCTAGATGTCTTGAGGAAGTTTCCTGATAATTGCATCGACTTGATTTATGCTCACCCTGAGCTCTTCCATGATGGTGGGCGATGATATGAGGCGCGAAAAACAGGTGGAGGCGAGCGTGGGTGTGGAGATGGTGAATCATACAGCTTTTTGGTTGTTTTTAAGCTTGAAAATTATAGTCTGGAGATGATTCCTGGATTGAGCGTGCATTTTAAGAAAAGGAGATTCTGTTTTCCTCTCCTTCGTCGATCACTGTTTCGCCCTTTCTCAGCTTGACCACATTTTCCCTTGAATTTGAATCCAACCAGATGTGGGCGGTAGCGGACCCCCTTGGGGAACCTGCGAACATCCTCCCGTCTGCGTGGCTGTCGCTGTACTCGTCTGGTCCCTTTATATCTAGGCCTCTCGTGTCATTGTCCTCGACCTGGTTGTTGAGGGCGCTCAGATCGAGCTCTCCCGGCTTTCTTCGGCCGGATACTCGGATCCCATAGTATGCTTTACCCGAGATTGTGTTGTCGGCCACCTCGAATTCGTCGCATTTCCTGATGTGAATGCCCTCATATCCTTCTTTCAACTGTATGCGATTCTTCCTGATCGTGCCTCCCTTGAGTTTTCCTGCCCCCTCTCGGTCCATCACGGGACCGAGGACTATAACGCCGCAGTAGTTCAGCCTATCCAGCTGGATGGTGTTCTCCTCTATTTCCACGTTGAATCCAGGCGACGGGAAGCCCCAGGCGCTCTGGGCCAGGATGCCGGTTCCAGCCTCGGGGCTCGAGAAGGGATAGGATCCATACAGATCTGATGTGACAGTGTTGTGTCTTATCTTCACGTCTGCTGATGGAAGATTACCGGTCACTGCTATTCCCCTCGCATTGATGTTTCGTATGATGTTGTTCTCGATACTCACGTTGCCAGATGTTTGTAGTACTGCGAT
>CAYFTD010000112.1:0-7314 GCA_964345915.1 uncultured archaeon | reverse complement strand
CTTGCTGTCGTGGAGTCGTTCCTGAAGGAGAACAACGAAATCAGGCATGTCGTGGTGGCAACAACAACTGGTGCAACAGGCGTCGCAGCGGCCAAGAGGTTTCCCAACCATGAGGTAGTGGTTGTCACACATCACACAGGTTTTACACTGCCCAATGAGAATGAACTTGATGATGGGAATCGGAAGTCCATTCTTGAGGCGGGAGCAAGGTTGTTGACGACTGCTCACGCCTTTGCCGGAGTGGCGAGGAGTTTCAGGAAGGAACTCGGAACGTGGACTCCCACGGAGCTGATGGCTGTGGCGTTTCGAACATTCGGGCAGGGCACTAAGGTCTGTGCCGAGATTGCTATGATGGCTGCAGATGCCGGACTAGTAAGAGTAGACCAAGATGTCGTGACCATTGGAGGAACGGGGTTTGGGGCGGACACTGCATGGCTGGTCACGCCTACGAATACTAGTACCTTCCCAAAGCTGAGAATGAAGGCCTGTCTTTGTAAGCCTCTCGAATTCTAATCGAAGACGGATTCAAACTCCCGAAGGTACTTCTTCTGCTCCTTGCTGAGCTTCTTGGGGATGTGGATTGCAACTCGAACAAGCTGATCACCCTTTCGACCATCGTCCGAGTGAACCCCCTTGCCTTTCATGCGAAAGACAGTGCCGCCTTCCGTGCGTTTCCCAATCTTCATCTTACTCAGCCCACGCATTGTTGGTACCTCTATCTCCCCTCCCAAGACGGCAGTGGAGAAGGGAATCTCCATCTCCATGTATACGTGGAGGCCTCTCCTGACAAAAGTTTCGTGAGGCTCCACTGAGAACACAAGAATGAGGTCGCCATGTGGACCTCCTCGGGCACCAGCGCTACCTCCACCGCGAATTCTAAAGGCCTGCCCGTCTTCCACGCCGGGCGGAATAGGAACCTTCGTTTCCCTTCGCTCAGTCTGAAGTCCTTTGCCCTTGCATTCTTTGCATGGCGCGTCTATTACTTCGCCTGAGCCGCCACATGAAGGACAGGTCTGTGAAACTGAAACAAACCCTCCCATCGTTCGCATGACCTGCCCTCGCCCTCGGCAAGTTGGACAGGTTCTTGGAGAGCTACCAGGGCTTGCTCCCGATCCGCCGCACGACTCACAATACACTTGCCTTTTGAAGGCAATCTCCTTTTCGACTCCGAAGAAGGCCTCCTCAAATGAGAGTGGGATGGTCACCCTCAAGGTCTGGCCAGGAGGAGGTCCTGCTCGTCCCCTTCTGCCGAAGCCGAAATCACCGAAACCTGGAAAGCCACGAAATATCTCCCTGAATATGTCTCCAAAGCCCTTCCTGTTGATTCCTTGAAAGTCTGCGGTACCCCATCTATCATAATTGGCCCTCTTCTCAGGGTCGCTGAGAACCTCGTAGGCCTCGTTTATTCCCTTCAGGGTTTCCTCGGCTTGTTGATTTCCAGGGTTGCGATCTGGGTGATGTTTCTTGGCGAGTGCACGATAGGCCTTCTTAATCTCCTCTTGTGAGGCATTCCTCCCCACTCCGAGTCGCTCATAGAAATCATCTGATGCCAAACAGCTTCACCCAATGTTGCAATGATATCCTCTACTCGAGATCCTCGAAGTCAACGTCTACAACGTCCTCGTCACCGGGTTTCTCCGACTCCCCGGTTTGAGTAGAGTCGGGCGCAGCGCCCATCTGACTTGGATCGAACCCCATCTGGCTCGGGTCAAAGTCTGCTGCTCCGGGTCCTTGTGCGCCATACACCTTCTCTGAAACCGTGTAGATTACTTGCTGGACCTCTTCAGTGCCAGCCTTCATCTTTTCGTAGTCTTCCGCCTCAATTGCTTTTCGGAGCTCCTCTGATTTGGCTTCAAGCTCCTTCTTGAGGTCTTCAGGAACCTTAGCACCCAAATCCTTGACAAGCTTCTCTCCCTGCCAAATCATCTGGTCGGCCATGTTCTTAGTATCAACCTCAGCCTTCCGCTTGGCATCTTCTTCTGCATATTGTTCCGCTTCCTTGACCATTCGCTCTATGTCCCCATCCGAGAGGTTGGTACTGGCGGTGATCGTGATGCTTTGCTCATTCCCAGTAGCCAAGTCCTTCGCTGTGACGTTAGTGATACCGTTTGCATCAATATCAAATGACACCTCAATCTGAGGAACGCCTCTAGGTGCCGGGGGTATGCCCACCAACTGAAATCTCCCTAATGTCATGTTGTCTCTGGACATGGGTCTCTCACCCTGTGTGACATGGATATCGACAGCAGTCTGATGGTCAGCTGCAGTGGAGAATATCTTGCTCTTTCGCGTTGGTATGGTTGTGTTCCGTTCAATAAGTGGAGTTGCGACACCTCCAAGCGTTTCAATGCCGAGGGTCAACGGCGTGACATCGAGAAGGAGTATGTCTGTTTCCCCTGAGATCACACCTGCCTGTGCAGCAGCACCCAATGCAACCACTTCGTCAGGATTGATGCTTTTGTCACCTTCCTTTCCAAACATTGCTCTGACGGTTTCCTGAATCACAGGCATACGGGTAGCACCGCCGACAAGCAGAATTCGGTCAATTTGCTCTGGCTCCATCTTTGCGTCTGACAGTGCCTGACGGATTGGGCCAAGAGTAGCTTGTACTAGGTCGTCGGTCATCTTCTCGAACTGCGATCTGGTAATCTCCATGTCGAGATGCTTCGGCCCACTTTGGTCAGCCGTGACATAGGGAAGATTGATTGTCGTCTGCTTGACAGTCGAGAGCTCTATCTTGGCCTGCTCTGCTGCATCTCGAATACGCTGCATTGCAGACGGATCTTCGTTGAGGTCTATGCCCGTTTCCTTCTTGAACTTCTCAGTTACCCATTTGATGACTCTGTTGTCCCAATCATCTCCGCCTAACTGTGTGTTGCCGCTGGTAGAAATCACTTTGTAGACATCCTCGCCGATGTCAAGTATCGACACGTCAAAGGTTCCCCCACCTAGGTCGTATACAAGGACCTTGAGATCTTCACCTTTCTCGAGATTGTAGGCAAGAGCAGATGCCGTAGGTTCATTGACGATTCTCAGCACCTCAAGCCCTGCGATTTGTCCTGCATCCTTGGTTGCCTGTCTTTGACTGTCGTTGAAGTAAGCAGGAACAGTAATCACTGCCTTTACTATCTCTTCTCCGAGAAATGCCTCGGCATCCTTCTTTAGTTTCGTCAGAATCATTGCAGAGATCTCTTGAGGAGTATACTCCTTGTCGCCAATCTTCACCCTGTAGTCCTGGCCCATCTTCCGCTTTATCGACCTCACGGTCCGTTTGGGCATAGATACTGCTTGCCGCTTGGCCAACTCACCAACCACAATCTCGCCTTTTGGTGTGATTCCCACAACAGACGGAGTCAATCGCCCGCCTTCTGCGCTCGTGATTATAGTAGGTTTGCCACCGACCATGTATGCGATTCCACTGTTTGTCGTGCCTAGGTCAATTCCTACGACTTTCGCCATCATTCCTCACCTGTGTCTTTGTTATCTACTCTATTCTCATCCATCTCGGCGGTTTCATGCCTGTTAACGACCACCATTGCCGGTCTTAGGACCTTCTCCCGAATCATGTAACCCTTCTGATATTCCTCTGTCACGATTCCATCCGGCCTATCTTTGTCACAAATGGTACCTACAGCGTTTTGGTAGTAAGGATCGAACTGCTCACTCAAAGACTCGATGGGACGTACGCCTTCCTTCTTCAGCAGATCCATCATCTGCCGGTAGATAGCATTGACTCCTTTCTTGGCCGCCACCAGATCCTTCTCGAAACCTTCCTCAAGCGATCTCTCCAGGTTGTCATAGACCTCTAGCACCTTGAGGATAATCCCCTCGTTCGCAACCTTTGTTATCTCGTCAAAACGACTCTGCATCCGCTTCGTATAGTTATCAAATTCTGCCTGCAACCTTTGGTACTTGTCTTGGAGCTCATTGATCTGTAGCTCTGATTCCTTCAGTTTGACTTCAAGCTCGTCCAATTGAGTCACATCAGACAATCCTGAATCCTCTTCGAAATCAAAAGATACAGGCTCGTTCTCGGTCATCTTGTTCTCTTCTTTTTCTTCGGGCATTGTCTAGTCGTTCCACCTATCTGTCCCTTGGAACCAAACTCATTCAGAAATGGGGAGGCTGGAGTCGCTGTCGACTGCTCTCCCCGGCGGTCGGAGGCGACTCTTCAACTTCCGAAGAAAAACCTTTCGACATGGCACGTTGGTATCTATCAAGGTGGGAGAGAATCTACAATCGAGACTGCGATAGGCAATAGACAAACTGTGCAACCGAAAACAACATTTGCACCTATTCTTCGATTAGGTTGTCATGGCAAGCAAAGAGGATATAGAACTGGCACGAGGACTTGTGAAGAAGTCCACGAAACTGTCAGCGCTCACGGGTGCAGGCATCAGTGTTGATTCTGGGATACCAGATTTTCGCTCTGAGGGCGGTCTGTGGGAAAGATACGATTCTCACGAATATGCCACTTACGAGAGTTTCCTGAGAGACCCTTCTAAGTTCTGGACCATGGGCCAGGAACTTGCTGAAGTCCTTTTGAAAGCGAAGCCTAACGAGGCACACCTCCAGCTGGCCAAGCTCGAGAAGGAGGGTAGGCTTCTAGCTATCATCACTCAGAACATTGACAATCTGCACCAGACAGCAGGGAACACCCGTGTAGTCGAGCTTCACGGCAACTACCTTCGCGCGTATTGCATGGACTGCAGTACTGAATACATCGGGGAAGAGATACATCGACGTGTGGTAAATGGGGAGATCCCTCCCAGGTGCGACAAGTGTCAGGGAGTTCTGAAATCGGAAGCAGTTCTTTTCGGAGAGCCGATGCCAGAGGAACCAATGGCCGAGGCAGTACGTCTGTGCAGAGAGACTGATCTGATGTTAGTTATTGGTACTAGCCTTACTATATATCCCGCTGCTTTTCTTCCTCAGCTTGCCAAGAACTCTGGTGCCAAAGTAATCCTTGTAAATCTAGAAGGGATAAACAGAGACGGTGTTGCTGACATCGTCTTGAAAGGACGGGCATCTGATCTCATACCAAAGATCACAAAGATCTAGATTGGTGGAAATGCGAACCAAGAATAGGCTCCCAGAACGCCAGGAATGATGATGGCGGCCAGAAGGATTGTTATCATCCCTGGATAATGCAGGTCATTGTCTATCAGCCAGAGGCCCAGGTACGAGTACCCATACGAAACCACACACGCTGTGAATCCTAGGACCGCGGTTGAGGGGAGCGGGATACCAATGGCCAAGAAACCGCCCACTGTTGTCCATAGAATTCCAATGTCCAATATCACAAAGAATCCTCTAACAGCAAGGTACACTATGATGGATACAAGGAGGCCGATCTGTGAGAAAGTCAACCTTGCTGAGAGGCTCATCGTCGGTCGATGAAAGCACTCTCAGGCGACTAATTAGGCTTTTCTAAGGAACAAGAAGGCCTTTATCAGGAAACGTTGGTCAGCAGGAACGCCTTGAAGGAACAGTTTGCATGGTCATTGGCAAGCCTGGGTCAGCTGTCCATTCTCCTTGAGGTCAGTTCCCCTAAACCTGGGAATGTTAGCCGTCTTCGTCGCTTTTCAGATACCGGCTACAGGCACTTCCTAGCAAGTGCTTCCCTCGCGGTCAGAGGACTCTATATGGCGGCGCAGAGAGGGGTCTCACTGGCAAACAATAAGCTAGAACCGGGGCAAATAAGACTTGGAGAGCTGATTGTTGAGTGTTCTCGAGACGTGTTCTCCGGGCTGAATCAGAGGAATACCATTTTCGGCACACTTCTTCTTCATGTACCACTCCTCGTGGCAGCAGGCGCCGTAGTCAGTCTGCACGAATCCTTCTCCCAGAAGGCAATGATTGAGCATTTGAAACTGATTCTCGACAACTCTACCGTTGAAGACTCCATCAATCTCTATAGAGCCTTCCATATTGCCAGACCAGGAGGGCAGTTGAACAAAGAAGACGCAACATGGACTGATGTTCATGATAGATATGACATCGATAATCCGGATGTCTACGAGAACATCAGAGAGGATGGGATTACCATCCAAGAGCTCTTTCGAATGTCTGCCGAAGTCGATCCAATCTGCGGCGAGTGGTCTCAGTACTACAAGAGCATAATCAATGAAATCTATCCGTATCTGAATCGCATTTCGGGAGGTCTCGAGGATCTTGAAGAGGGCATAGTTAAGACCTTCATCTGGCAGCTTTCACGCCAACCTGACGGTCTTATCGTGAAGAAGGTCGGACTCAAGCGAGCTGAGGATGTCCGAGCACTAGCTGAAAGGATAGTGCTCGAGGGAATGAACGGAAAAGCAACCGAGGACCTAATGGAACACCTAGACGAGGAACTGAGAAGAGAAGGGAATCTTCTCAACCCAGGCACGACTGCGGACTTTGTCTCTGCCGCGATATTCTGCAAGCTGGTTTCGATGCAATTTGGAGAAGTATAGGGCTATGGGATCAAGGCCCGAGAATCCCGCTTAACAAGATTGCCGCTAGAATGAAGAGCAGAATTCCTGACGGCAACAGCATGGCCTTGGCCTCAAGGCGCTTTATCTCGCGTACTTCTCTGCTCGGACCCAATAGGTATGAAATGAACAGGATTACTCCCAAGATCACGAGAAATGCGGCAATGCCTTCATGAGCCATATCGACACCTCTAGAGAAAAGAAGTCTGCTCGGCAGTATTAATCATAATCGGAGTTGCTGATGGAGCGGAAGACTGTGGTCCAAGGGCGATTCGTGAGTAAGAGCCACTACGAGTAATCATGTTCTGCTCAGAATCTGAAGGATGACATGTTCAAACTTCCGCCTGAACTCCTTGGCTCGCTCGACGTCGGCAAGATATAGGGGTTGTCTCATATCTTTGAGGTTTGGCACCTTCTTGCATAGATTGAGACGCAGCAGTTTTCTAAGAGCGAAAGATACGGTCCGTGGCGCCAACTCTACTTTACTACTGAGATCTTTAGGAGTCATTGGGCCCTCGTGCGTCAGGCGGTCTAGGATGACAATTGCGCTCCTAGGTAGCTCTAAGGACATATCTTATACTACCTCCCTGATGTCGATGCCTTCCGCGCCGCCCGTCGCCCAAAACGAATATAAGAAGCTAGGTCAGCGCATGCTTCTCCCAAATGAGAGTAGATACTCTGTATTGAGATGGGCAGACATGGACTAATGTGTGACTATACATCCCCTACTCGAAAGGGATCACAAATCAGTGAGTGAAAGACCGAGAGGAGTCAACACTAGACAACGACGGCTTCAGCCGGTAGTAGGAGTCTATGCTGAACATAAGTTTCAGTTCTCTGA
>CAYFTD010000111.1:0-6118 GCA_964345915.1 uncultured archaeon | reverse complement strand
CTTGAACCTCCAAAACGAAAAGTCGTGAGGACAAATGGCCTAACTTTGGTCATCTATGTCACTGGTGACTCTCCTGGCTCTTCTGTCTTCCTTGAGATATCTGGAGGAGCCGAGGCCATTGAGGTACGAGAAGAGATTGAGGCCAATCTCCAAGAATAGGGGACGACGTAGATGAGTTCTCTCTCGGGTTCCTACAGAAGCAACCCGCTCGGGGAAGCGGCCATCAGGGCCTGGATTCAGGCATTGGCTGACTTCTATCACCCACCTCTTCCAGATGTTCTCGTGGAACACAAGAAACAGGCTAGTAGCTACTTCTACATTGACACCGATGACTGGACTGTCCACCTCAATACTGCGGGAGTCCCTGATCATCTCGACATGAACGAAACAGAGCCGTTCCTGCGTTCCGTGTGCCAACATGAGATACAGCATTATCTTGTCTGCCCCTACGACGCTGTGACTAACGGCATGATGTTCGCTGCCGCACGTCGGCATGTTAGTGATGCGACGGCAATGTTTGTGTGCAATCTCTTTGCAGACCTTGTCGTGGACTCAGCCCTACTCAAGAGATACCCCCGTCTCACCCATGACCGTATCACGGCCAACATATCTGGTACCGCAATGATGGTCCAAAGTCACAGTCTGCTCTGGACGCTCATTGTTTCGTGCTATCGAGCAATGTGGGGATTCTCTCTCCCGCCCTATGTGAAGGTGGATGAACGTACCCATGAGGCAGCAGAAGCAATCGTAGCTGTCACGCGAAAACACATTGACTCGGAGAGCAAATGGCCTAGAGCAGTAGAGGCTATAGCCAAGATTGTGGCAAAATGGCAACCTGAATCAGAAGAACCCTTAGCAGGGTGTGGAGGAGGCTCTGTTTCAGGCGACGCTAGCTCGGTCTTTGACGAAGGCGGTGTTGTCCGAGTTCCCATTGACGTAGACGCTGTTATGGGCAATCCCGTTGAGATTAGAAATGGTGACATGGCTCGAAGGTGCATGGATGGCGGAATCGAACACGACATTGAACGGGACTTGGAACGAATAGCTATAGAAGTCGAAAGGCGTGGTGGAAACTTCAAGGAGCTAGAAGCTGTCTTTCTCATTGCAGGCATAGGTTCAAAGACAAAAGACTGGCTACGCTTCTGGTACAGAGCGAAAGTTCGAGGACTTCTCCGGATTGAAGTGCGTGATAGGAAGAAGGTTGGAGAGCTCCCTTTGAGTCAGCAGACATGGCGATTGGGGGACCCTATAGAGGAGCTCGACATTGTACAGAGCCTACAAGCATTCCCAATACTGGTGCCAAACATGTCCACCCGGAGATGGCTAAGAACGCAGACCTCTGCAGCCTCGGACCTAGAATCACTCCCTGAGCTTCTACTTGTGATCGATTCAAGTGGTTCTATGACTTGGTCAATTAGCTCCAAACGAGTATCCGGGCCCTATCATACCGCACTTGTGTCCGCTTTTGCCGCTATGGACTTGGTTCTCCGTAAAGGTTGCAGGGTTGCCGCCATAAACTTCTCCGACGGGACTCGTGAGTGCGATTGGTCAAGAGAGAGAGCCACAGTTGAGAGAGTTCTGCTCGCTTATCAGGGGGGTGGAACGCAAGCTCCCATAAAGAAGATGCGTGAGAAGTGTGACGCCACCAAGTCCAATGTCATGATCATCATGGTGACTGACGCCGAGATTGCCAATTGGGACCGTTTCGTGAAGTCGATAACTGACTTAACGAAACGTGGCCACAAGTTCTTCATGTTTCATATTGGTTCGCAGTATTATGGCCTGAGTAACAAGGCCGAGAAAGCCCTCGCTAGAGCTGGGGCAACAAGAATCCCAATAGACACGGTAGAGGATCTACCAGGTCTTGTCGTTAGAGAGGTTCGAAGCGAGTACGGCTCCTAAGTGGATGATATCCTTCTGGGCCATCAGGACTCCTGCTCGTCTTCTGTTGATTCGGGCTGTGGGAGTCCCATCAAGTAAGCATGCATTGACCTGGCAGCTATCCTTCCAGCCCCCATGGCCTCAATCACAGTGGCCGATCCGGTCACGATGTCGCCACCTGCCCAGACCTGTTCGATGCTTGTCCGATTGTTTCTGTCAACCTCGATGTAGCCCCACTTGCTAAGTTTAAGCTCGGGTATGGTCTTTGTCAAGAGGGGATTGGCCCCTGCCCCTATTGAGATGATGACTTGGTCACAGTCAATCCTGAAATTGGAGCCATCAATGGGAATAGGCCGCCGTCTGCCACTATCATCAGGCTCGCCGAGCTCCATCCTGATACACTCCATACCTGTCACCTTTCCCTCTTCGCCGAATATCTTCACGGGATTGGTGAGCAACTGGAAGTTGATTCCTTCCTCGTCCGCGTGATGGACCTCCTCTCCCCTAGCTGGCATTTGCTCCCTGGCACGCCTGTAGACAATCGTAACCTCAGCGCCAAGGCGCATTGCTGTTCTTGCGGCATCCATGGCGACATTGCCACCACCCACCACGCACACCTGCTTCCCAGGAGGCAGAGGAGAGTCATATTCAGGAAACAAGTAGCCCTTCATCAGGTTAGACCTTGTCAGGTATTCGTTTGCTGAGAGGACTCCGTTTAGATCTTCTCCCTCAATTCTCATGAACCAGGGGAGTCCTGCGCCGACTCCTATGTACACTGCATCGTATTCCTCAAGCAGCTCTTCCATCGTAATAGTCATTCCAACTACAACGTTCATCTCGAACTTGACTCCCTGCTTCACGAGGTAGTCTACTTCGGCAGCCACAATGTCCTTTGGAAGTCGGAACTCTGGAATTCCGTACACGAGAACTCCACCTGCCTCGTGAAGTGCTTCGAAGACTGTCACGTTGTGACCCAAGAGAATCATGTCACCAGCCACCGTGAGACCAGACGGTCCGGATCCAATCACAGCAACCTTCTTTCCAGTCTGCTTCGGCTTCTTGGGAATCTTGACCAGATCGTTCTCTCTCTCATAGTCTGCTACAAAGCGTTCTAAGGCACCGATGGATACTCCGCCATACTTCTTGAATAGTGTGCAGTCCCCCTCACACTGCGTTTCTTGTGGGCACACACGACCAGTGACTGCTGGAAGGACATTGGTCTCTTTGATCAGCCTAGCAGCTTCAACGAATTTGCCGTCACCCACCAATGCTATGAACTCGGGGACCTGTACTCCCACAGGACACCCAGAGACACAAGGCTCCTTTCTACAACTTAGGCACCTCTGGGCCTCTCTCATCGCTTGTTCAGGAGTGAGTCCCAATGGAACTTCCTCGAAATTCACCGCACGCGCATCAGGATGCTGTTCAGGCATTTTAGACCTTGGGATGGCCATTCTCTCCTTAGGAGTGAGCGTCTTCGCCTTCTCTGTCATCTACGCCACCTCCTTCTCGGACTGCTGAGTTCCTGGGGCTTTGATGATGGCCCCAACATTCCGACACTTGTGGAACTGATACGCAAGATTCTCCTCGACCACGTAGGCGCTCTTCCTTGCGAAGACTAGGTCCCAATTCACTTGGTGGCCGTCAAAGTCGGGACCATCGACGCATGCAAACTTCGTCAATCCACCAACCTCAACGCGGCATACACCACACATTCCCGTTCCGTCTACCATCAAGGTGTTTAAGCTAGCTATGGTCGGTATCTCGTAGGACTTGGTGCCATTGCATGATATCATCATCATGTAGGTACAGCCAACAAAATGAGCATGGTCAATCTTCCCTTCCTTTTCAAGAATGTGAGGAAGCGCCTCAGGAATGTGTCCCTTGATGCCGCGCGAACCGTCAGCTGTTGCGACATATAGATCGTCAACAACCTCTCGCAGCCTCTCCTCGTTGTATACTATGTATGATGTTCTTGCCTCCAGAAGAGCAATGACTCGGTTGCCCGCCTCTTTGTGGGCCCTGGCTAGTGGATAGATGGCACCTAATCCATAACACCCTCCACCAAGAAGGACTGTTCCGACCTTGCCAATCTTCGTTGGTCTGCCAAGCGGCCCGACCACAGTATGCACGCTATCACCCGCATTCAGCCTTGAGAGTTTCATGGTTGAGACTCCCGCCTCCAGGTAGAATATCGTGATGGTGCCTTCTTCGAGGTCCCAGTCAGATAGTGTAAAGGGAACCCTCTCTCCAACAGTGTCCGGAATGACCATGACGAACTGTCCGGCCTTGGCACGTCGGGCTATCACGGGAGCTTCAAGCACAAGGCGTCGAACATTAGGTACTACCTCTTCGTTCACAAGTATCTTGCCGCTCATCCAGACACCCCCTCTGTTTCACTAGCTGGTTCTTTCTCTAGACGTCCTAGCAACTCATCAAGGGTTTCCTCGGGAATCGGTACATCTCGCTCTGGTAATGCATCAATGAAAGTGGCGAGGTCTTCGATTCTCAATGGCAGCATTGCACCCCTATAGCTGGGGTACCACTCATTCTCCTCTTTTGAGGCGGGCCTCCATGACGCCCTTCTAGACTGTCCTCCAATCTCGATGCTGCGTGAGAAGTGCAGAAGCTCATCCCAGATCGCATTCGGATCAGCGAGGGCAAACCCTTCCGCTCCAATCCTTCCCCCTAGATCTGCGAATATGCGCCAATCTTCCCTGATCTCTCCACGTGGTTGAACAACTCTCTTCGTTTTGAGCGGCATCATCTCAAGATTGACGAATGTGCCTTCCTCTTCGACGAAGGTTGCCGAAGGGAGGATTACGGTTGATACATTGACCCAACCTGAAGGATACGGGGATTGATAGATGATAGTAGGAACCTTCTCGAAGCCCTTCAAAGAAACTGAACCGTCTGCAACGTAGCGTACGTCTAGCTGGCCCTTCTGGGCTTTCTGCCGCATTTCCTTTAGGTCTAGTCCGTCATTGAGGTTACAATCACCCCACGCTCTCTTGACGGATGACTTTGCAGATTTGACAGTGACCGATGAAGGGCCTGGCAGCATCTCAGGCCGCAGTCCTGCTCTAATGACTCCAGCCTCATTACCCAGAGGGAACAATGGGAACAGCGAACCACCCTCTCCTGCTAGCCTTACAAGTGCACGCAAGGCGAGCCCTGGTTCTTTGGATTCAAGTATTCGCGGACCTACTAGGACTGCCCCTCTTCCATTCTTAGTGATGTTGACTAGCCTTTTGGCCTGCGGACGACCAACACCCCGTAACTTCGTATCATGCTCAGTCAGCTTCGACAGAACTGGCTGAATCTTCTTTGGCGGGAGGGAAACATACTCCGTTGCCCAGCGTTGCAGATTCCTACCGACTTCGTCAAGTACGACCAAGGGCACGCCGCGTTTCACTACATTATACACAGCCTTCGCGACTACTTGGTGGGTCTTGACGAAATCACCGCCCACTGAAATGATCCAGTCAACGTTCTCCAAGTAGTCAAGATTGCGAATTCGGGCGAAGTCCTGTTCCCGGGCCAGTTCTTTGTGGACAAGCGCTGCGAAGTCGGAGCCTCGAAAATCAACATTAGCACTCTTGACTCCGGCCCGCGCAAGCTTGTTGAAGATGTATGCAGATTCAGTGCTCATATGCGGACTTCCAATGAAGCCCATTCGACTCGCCTCTGCCTCAGACAGAATCTCTGCGACCTCGTCAAGCGCATTATCCCATGATACTGGAACGAGCTCCCCATCCTTTCTGACAAGCGGCCTCTTAATCCTGTCCGGGGCATTGACCAAGGATGGGATGCAGAATCTGCCTAGAACACACATGTGACCATAGTTGGGAGAGCTATCAGTCGCTCCCGGTCCTGAGCCCATCACTATCTCCCATTTCACATCCAACCTTGTCTGGCATCCCATTCCGCACAGAACACAAGTGGTCTTTTGTTCTGAGTCCGCTGTGCCTGTCCACTTGGTCATCCTGGGCATCAGCGCACCAGTCGGGCATACATCAACACAGGCTCCACAGAACCAGCATCCACTCTCAATGTGTGAGGTTCCAAAGGCCGTGTCTACTCTGGTTTCATGACCTCTTCGTGAGAATGTTATAGCTCCTGTTCCTCTAACTTCCTCACATATTCTCACGCATCTGGCGCAAAGAATACACAGGTTATAGTCACGATCAAAGAAGGGGTCGCTTCTCTCGATTAGTACGGACTTGTATTGTGGATC
>CAYFTD010000110.1:0-9966 GCA_964345915.1 uncultured archaeon | reverse complement strand
TGTAGGATTCAAAATGTTCCGCGCTCCGGTTTCTGTTCTCACTAACAACTATAAGCCTCAGAGCGAACGCTGACTCATGGGCGCAAAGACCTACAGGGATGCACGAGGGTATCTTCGCTTCAAGGATTCAGGAAGGCTAGTTCATAGATGGAAAGCGGAGAAGATTATGGGCCGGAAACTGCACCCTGGTGAGGTAGTTCATCATAAGAACGCGTTCAAGACAGACAATAGGAATAGCAATCTCCGTGTTTTCAGCTCCTCGGCAGAACACCGGGCGCATCATGTCAAGCGAGCATGGGAACAGACTAGGAGACGGAGGAGTGTCAGGAAGCGTTCGGGTCGAAAGCGAAGGTGAATACGAATGTCGGAGATTCTCTACTATAAGGATTCATACATCAAAGAGTTTGAAGCCAAAGTGACTTCCGTTGATTCGAGTCCTGAATCTGCAAAGATTACTCTAGATAGAACGGCATTCTATCCGGGTGGAGGCGGCCAACCCAATGATGAAGGGTGGATGACTTCTCACGATCGCAGACTAAGAATATACAAGGTAGACAGGCACGGCCACTGGTTGGAACCCAAGGGAGAAGGCGCTAATATCACCGTTGGCCAACCGGCAAGCTTCGCTCTCGATTGGGACCGTCGCTACACAGTCATGCGAACCCACACTGCGTTGCACATTCTGAGTGGTGTTGTCTGGCGTGACTATGGAGCAAGTGTGACAGGCGGTGGCATGGATCTAGCGAAGGGAAGACTTGATTTTGAGTTTGAGAAGATGAACAAGGACCTTGTTCAGGAGATAGAGGGCAAATGCAACGAGGAGGTCAAAGCTGCTAGAGAGATCCGCACACAGTTCCTGCCGAGACATGAAGCAATGAAGATTCCAGATTTGATTCGAACCAAAGTGAATCTAATCCCTGAAACCGTCAAGAGTATTCGAACTGTTGAGATTGTTGGTCTGGACCTGCAAGCAGATGGGGGTACTCATGTTGCCAACACACAAGAAGTCGGGGAGATCCGAGTCGTCGACTACAAGAGTAAGGGGGCCCTTAACAAGAGAATATACATTGAGATCCTGTGAGTATCTTGCACGACACTCTCATCTGCATCTATAGAGCACGTGGTCGAAGGCACTATGCAGGCCTGTACTTGGGAATCTCTGCACGCATCTCTTTCTTCAGTTTTAGGATATCCCTCGCCTGAAGCTCCTTTCTCTTTGGATAGCCAGCGACTACACTTTGCCATTTGTCGAGTTTGACCAGGACTGGGTCAGTTTCCACAATCTTCATGATGGCTTCCCTTGACTCGTCCATTTGATCCGATACCTCTCCCGATTTACAGCCCATCTTTAGGCTCGCAATGATATTGTCAATCTCGTCAGCGATTTTCATTGCCTTGTCTGGAGAAACTGTCACAGAGGTCGGCTGAGGAGCAGCTGGAGCAGCAGCAGCTTTTGGAGAAGCTGGTTTGGGTGCTGGAGCAGCTGGCTTTCGCGCCGCGACCTGAGGTGCTGCAGCTGGTATCTCTTTGAGGGCCGCAAACAGGTCGTCTCTTGTTCCCTCAATAGCATCGTTGATGAATTTCCCGATCGTATCGAACTGACCCTTTATCAAGGAAGCAATCTCTTCCATGTTGACTCCAGACTCTCCCCCGGTCTTTGAGGTCGTGGAAACGGCTCCCAGAATCTCGTCCTTTGCCGTGCGAATGTCTGACCGTATCTCTGTCATAGCACCGAGTATTGTGATCATTCTCTTCAACGTATCATCGAGCGCTGCAATGCTCTTCTCAATACCTGTCAAACGCTTGAGGAATTCCTCTGCCATTATACGGTCTCCTTGTCTATATTTGCCAGTTGCTATGAGATAGAGGCCCACAAAAGGGTTCTTCTGATGTTCAAAGGTAGCTGCGGCGTTATCAGAGTTACTATGAGGATATTCCGAGAACTATTAAATACCAATCATCGGCAGATAACAAAGGGCAGCGAAGTTTAGGACGGCAGTACCGTGTCCACCGAACAGATCTCTCACATGTTTAAACTGGTTGCCCTAGGTGACGGGGCCGTAGGGAAGACCAGTTGTATCAAACGATACACAGAAGATAGCTTTAGTGAGAGATACATTGCCACTATTGGAACTACTTTTGCCCTCAAAACGGTGGACGTGACAATGCCTGATGGTAACAGAGTGACGGCTAGAGTCGTCCTCTGGGATCTGGCAGGACAGCCCACCTACAATGAACTTAGGAGAAGGTATATGGCAGGAGCCACGATGGCAATCATCGTCTATGACGTGACAAGGCCACAGACATTCCTTGACGTAGGTGAGTGGTTTACCAAATTCATTACAGTCTGTCCTAACGCAGTCGTTTCTGTGGTGGCAAACAAGATAGACCGAAGCGACCGACTCGTTCCCCCGGCAGCCGGAGAGATGATTCGAAAGTGGCTTGATGTGCTGCATTACCAGACAAGCGCCAAGACGGGGGAGAACATCAACGAGCTGTTCACTGAGCTTGTTACAAGGGCAATCGAGAAGCAACGCGAGCTAGGGCCTCTAACCCCGGAAGGCCCGGACCCGAGCAAACCCTTTAAACTGGGAGTCTAGTGGCTTTTCTCGGACTGATTAAGATTGGTGGTGCGCATTCAGGTTGTTAAGGGTGCACTTGGACATCTTGCGCTCTTTGTGATTAACTTCTTCGTCTTTGTTGGAGTAGTTGAAAGCTTTCAAATACTGACAGAAGACCTGCCCCCTATCAATGCCATCATTCTTGGCTACATGCTCTTCCACACGGTGATTCTGCTGTCAGTGCAACTTGGCGTCCAAGTCCTGGAGCTAATCAGAGTACGAATGCCCACATTGCTCATAAGCTACTACTTCCAGTTCCGAGACGACGAAGCAATTCCTCTCCCATTGCTTGATCCTGTGAAGAGCCGCCTCGGAGTCATAGTTCTGCTCTTGGTGATAAGCGGAGGTCCATTGTTCTACCCCATATTTGCGGCCTCAGGTCTGTTGTTTGTCTACGCTATTCTCGTGGTGATTCCACTTGATCTTCCTACACTTGTGTACCACTTTGGGCTTTTCCTGAATTGGATGCCGCCGTTACTTGTTGTGGTACTAGGCGTACTCATCCTCTCAATCGTGATAATTGAGTTCCGACACCTTTAACCCCCAACGATTCTTACTGTGACATGATTTTGGGCGTTTCCGACGAGCGGATTTATAACTCTCAGGTAGCCTCAAGATTCGAAAGACCTTGAAGAGACCTCGTGTAGTCGTTGTAGGTGCTGGCTCGGCCGGCTGCGTGGCGGCCAGACGATGCGCTGAGATGGGCCTCCAGACACTTCTGATTGATAGGAAGCCGCATGGAGATGTGGGCAAGAAGGTCTGTGGAGACGAGATAAGCAAGTCGCACTTCGAATCAACAGGGATTGAGTTTCCCAAAGGTCCCGAGATCTCTTCTGCAATTGCAGGTGCAGATGTATATCCACCTAGCATGGTAAACGAACTCAAAGTCAGAGGATGGACAGAGTTTGACGGATGGACAGTTGACAGACTAAGCTTTGGTCAGCGTCTCTTGCGGGAAGCGATTGATGCAGGGGTTTCTTTCATGTCGAAATGCCATGTGGGTTCGCCGTTGATGCGCAAGGATAGGGTAGTTGGAGTCACCTACAAGGACCTTTCAGAGGGCGGTACTGAGAAGAACGTACATTGCAGGCTTGTTGTGGATGCCAGTGGGTTTGCGGGAGTAGTCAGGAACAAGCTTGAGAGCCCGTTGGTGGAGAGAGTGATTGACAAAGAGGATGTCGCCCTCTGCTACCGCGAGATACTGGAACTGAAGATGCCACTTGCTGAACCAGAGGTGGCTCGAGTCTTTTTGGGTGGGCGAGTGGCGCCAAGTGGATACGCATGGATATTCCCAAAGGGAGTCAAGGAGGTAAACGCAGGAGTCGGCATCACGGGTGGAAGAGGAAAGGGGTCGCCCAAGTCGCACTTCCAGAAGTTCAAGAAGGAGTACCATCTCTTGCTTAGATCAAAAGTGATTGAGGGTGCGGGAGGAGCCGTGCCGGTGAGGCGACCTCTTATGTCGCTCGTAGCAGACGGTGTCGCTTTTGTAGGAGATGCCGCTGCCCAAGTCAACCCGATTCACGGGGGCGGCATAGGCGCAGGAATGAGGGCAGGCATTATTCTTGGTGAGGTAGCCAAGAGAGCCATAGCCAGGAATGAGCTTGACGCATCTGGTCTGTGGCACTACAATGTTCGGTACATGAAAGGTTTCGGAAAGCGTCTTGCATCACTTGAAATCTTTCGGAGGCTTCTGCAATCTGTTTCAGACGAAGAAATGGACTTCGGCTTTGAGAAGAGGATTCTTGAAGCGGGAGACCTAATGTCTGCTAACAGAGGGGACGGGATCTCCCTGGGAACGGTCGACAAGATGCGGAGATTCAAAAGAGGTATGGGAAGAATCAGTCTGCTGAGGAGTCTCCAGAAGGCGGCCAGGCTAATGAAGAACATATCAAGGCTCTATGACTCATACCCAGCAAAGCCAGAAGGTCTAGAACAATGGAACGAGAGAGTTCTGGATATAGTTCGTTCTGCTGACTTTGAATAGTAGCAGATGCTCCTGAACACAGTTGTACTCCATCATGATGACTGACTACACGTCTCTAATTCCATCCTTTGTGACCGTAAAGACGGCCTCCCCTTCAGGCAGATTCGGTGAGTCCACAAGCCTACAGATTCTCCTCTCACCTTTCGACTTTCTGAGATAGCAGCGTGTCTGAGGAACGTGAGCCAGAACATGCCCGCCAACTGGCGCTGTCGGATCCCCAAAGAAAGCATCAGGTCTCGACATCACTTGGTTCGTGATGTAGACCGCCATGTTGTTAATCTCGGCTCCTCTCTGTAGATGGTGCAGGTGCTTGTTCAGCTTCTGCTGCCTTGCAGCCAAGGTCCCTCGGCCGGTATACTCTGCTCTGAAATGACTTGTCACTGAGTCTAGTACGAGTAGTTTCGCATTCTTATCAGGAGCCATTTCCATCGCCTGATCGCACAGAAGAATCTGGTGGTCTGAGTTGTAGGCTCGCGCCCAAACAACGTTCTTCAACACCTTGGCCGAATCCATGCCATAGGCCTCAGCCATGTCTACCAAACGCTCTGGTCTGAATGTACCTTCCGTGTCCACATATATCGTTGTGGCCGAGAGGCCGCCATCTTCGGGTTCTCTCTGTACATTGACTGCAAGTTGATGGGCCATCTGAGTCTTCCCGGATCTGAACGAGCCGTACATCTCTGTGATGGCTTGGGTCTCAAGCCCTCCTGCAAAGAGTTCATCTAGGGCTTTGGAGCCGGTTGTAATCCTTCCAGCAGTTCTCCTTCTCTCAAGAAGCTGGTCAGCGGTTTCGAAACCAATGTCAAGCATCTCGCGAGCGGCCTTGATTATCTTGGTAGAAGTCGTTTCTCCTATGGAACCTGCAGCCGCAAGTTCTGCGGGCGATGCAACTGCAATAGCCTCGACACTCCGGTACCCTGCTTCAGAGAGCCGCTTAGCAATTGCCGGGCCAACACCAGGGAGGTCAGTGACATCCAGACCCAACGCCCCATCTTCACCAATGTCAGGACCGGCTTCCTCCAACTCCCCTTGCTCGAAATCCTCGTAGTCTACGTCCTCTTCTTGCTCTTTGTCAGCTTCCTTCTTCTTCCGCGACATCCTGAAGACCTCCCTCAAATGCCTGACATTCATTGCGCGTAGATTTCGCCAAGCACGTGAACATGCTGTAGTCGTCTTTCTGGATATAAAAATGGCACTAGTGGTACTGCCGAGCGATTATGTCTTATGTTATCATAGACGGCGATTGGCACGTTTCTTGTGGACGAGTTTGGATTAGTCCTTGAGTGCCCAACGATAACTCACGAGACCTCCACTACGCCAAATCCTTCTGTCGAAAGATGATTGTCGAGATGACGATGCTCGCCAGTGTTATTCCCAGAAGAAGCAGTCCCGAGTTGAATGGAGTCCAATCTTGTATCGAGTAGGAGTAGTCAACAAGCTGTGTCCCAACGTGGAGTATGTGCCCAGATAGTGAGAATGCGGCTCCACCAAAGAAGACTGCAAGAACACCAAGGAGCTGCTCATAGAGAGTTATCACGACTCCCCAGATGAGAGGTCGTTTGATTGCCACACCGAGGAGAATGAAGATTGAGCAATAGACTGCAGTACACACAAAGCATACTCCCCAGAAGCCGGTGAGCATCTCTACTGGTATCGGAGCCGTGAAGCTAATGGCCATATAGAAGCCACTAGTAACGATGATTGCCACAAGCGTCCCGGCGGCAATAGTTGCTAGATAACGCCAGACCAGTATCTCTACTCTTCTCACAGGTCTACTCACGAGCTGAACAATGGTGTGCGATTCAATCTCGTCAGTGAGAGCCGCTGTGCCCAGTAGCAGCCCGAAGAGGGGGATAAGCAGCGATATGTACAGCGACTGAGTGAGGTCCACAAAGAACGTACGGGCAGGAAACGGATCAGTGGGAACCAACCCCGTGGATAACAAGACCACCGCAGGCAGAATTCCAAGGACAATCAAGAGGTGACTCTTTCGGTCTTTGACGAAGGCCGTGACGAATATCCAGAACACATACGCTCCTCTCAAAAGCATGTTGCGAATAGAGCTCCCCAACCCGGTTCGGCTAGGTGATGTTTGAACTGATTCCACATTCATCGATTGTCACCTCATGATACAAGGAACTCAAACAGTCTTTCAACACTCTCTGAAAGCGTGTCGATTCTAAGGATTGGAGCTTTCTTCTCCACTGCAACGCGCACTAGCTCGTCATAGAACATTTCAGGTCGAGGAGTCACAACTGTACAATGCATCAGGTCATCCTTCACTTCGGACAAGGTCAAGGACCTCACAAGACCATGAAGCTCCACTAGTCCGCTCGTGATTCGCTTCATGTGCTCTGGTGTTGAGTGAAACTGAATCTCATGGGGATACTGATACAGAAGACTCCGTATCCTATCGGGGTTACCCTCCGCGACAGTCTGTCCCCGATGAATTAGCGTAATCCTGTTTGCCAAGTCTTCTAGTTCCTCGAGGACATGACTTGAGATCAGGATTGTCACACCCTTCTCTGCATTGATCTCTTGAAGTAGTTCCATGATGGTTCGACGACCCAGGGGGTCCAGACCACCAAGAGGTTCATCGAGGACTAGCAGTTTCGGAGAATGAGCCAAGGCTGCAGCAATCTTCGTCCTCTGCTTCATTCCCTTTGAAAGTGCTGATATCTTCCTTTCAGTGAACTTGCTCATTCCAACGCTTGAGATTGCCCAGTCAACGGCGTCATCTATCGTACCTCCGGGTCGATTGATGCGAGCAAGCATCTTGACTGAACTTCTGACAGTTGCCCATGGGTAGAGGTCGTCATGCTCTGATACATAACCGATTTCTTCCTTCACACGAATATTGTCAAAGGGGTCTTCACCAAACACTCGTGCGCTTCCGCTATCCGGTCGAGCGAGTCCTGTGATGAGCCTGATGGTAGTTGTCTTTCCCGCACCGTTAGGGCCCACGAAGCCCGTAATTGAGCCCTCTCTTACAGCCATGTTGAAGCTGCTAATTGCGACGACTTCGCCGTAGCGCTTGGATGCCTCTCTGATCACGATGGCCGCCATTAGGTGTCCCTCCTGAAAAGAGTGAATACAAGCGCCAGAATCCCAAGAAGGAGAGTGGCGGCTACAACACCTACCACCATGATCGCTTCCACCCCTATCTCATTGTAGAAATACACGTTGTAGCCATTGACTGTGACCTCAGAGTACCCGAGCACCATTGCTCCAAACAGAGATAGAGCTCCAATGAAGTCCATAAGAATCAGGAGTGACTCGGATTGATTCCATGCGAGAGCGACTGCTGTGTAGAAGCTTGACATGATGATTGCAGCAATGAATAGCGTGAGGGTCGCAACGGCTCTTCGTTTTGTCAAGCTTGAAAGGGCTATTGTCAAGATGCTAACAATCACGGCTGCCATAAGTGTGAAGCCAATGGCCCATAGGAGCAAGTCAAGGCTGGCAAAGACGTCTGTTCCTAGGCCGTAGTTCAACAGGAAATACTGAACAACTGCAGGGAGCATTACAACGATGACCGAGAAGAGAATCAGGCTAGCCAGCTTTCCGATGACATACTCAAACCTGGAGATCCGGGCAAAGTAGACCTCTGTTGTCTGGTGGAGTCTATCATCAGCTATCAGACCTCCGCCGACCATTGCCATCAACAACAGCCATATGAAGCTGATTCCTCCCGAAGTGAGCGACAGAGGTAGCATCAGTCCAAACGGCCCGAAGATATCTGGAGGGATCACACTCACACGATTGATTAGTGATACCATGCCGATGACTGAGTCCGCATATGAGTGGCGGAAAAGCTCTGCGACATCCAACCCGGGACCAGTGAATGGAGAGAACATAGACAGTGCAATGATGACTATATCCTGCGCCAAGATCGTGAAGAACATGAACACGAGAAGCAGCTTGGTGAAACCGGACCTACGAATCGCCTCTTTAAGGTTGAACCAAGCTACGGTCACGACTCTATACCATCTGGCCTTTCTAACTCCAGTGAAACGTCTGAAGCCAAACTTCCGGACATAGCTGTCATCCGTGTCTTCTTCGCTCATTCCATGTCACTCCTCCCTTCAATCAATGATACAAATACATCCTCCAATGTCTGTGTTCTTCGTCCCATGTATCGTAGGCTGACCGAAGTGTCCTTGTTCACTTCTTCGAGTACTATCATCTCAGTGCCGTCTGACTTCTTAACATCCACAAAGGGGCCCTCAATTTGAGCATCGAGTCCCCTGGTCGTCAACTTCTTCGCAAAGTCAACGGCATCCCCGGCAATCTTCAACCTCAGCATTCCTGAGGTGTCAGCAAGAAGCTCATCCATATTTCCAGTGGTAACAACCTGCCCTCTGCCAAGAACAACAACCCCATCACACACCTTCTCAACGTCAAATAGAAGGTGAGAAGACACTATCAGTCTCTTCTCCTCTTCCTTGTAGAGTTTCTGAATGAGTTCAAGCATCTGCTGACGACCTATGGGATCTAGACCGTCCGTCGGTTCATCGAGAATCACCAGTTCTGGATCATGAACAAGTGCTGCAGCTAGCTTACATTTCTGCATCATACCCGCACTGAATTCCTTCAAGGGGCGATATCTCTCCTCGTCCAGCCCCACGTAATGAAGTGTATCATGAGCTCTCTGCGCGGCTTCCACAGACGGCAACCCTGAAAGCCTACCCATGAATGTGACGTACTTCATGGCACTGACTTCAGGAATGATCGGCGTGAACTCAGGTGAGTATCCCACACGATCACGAATCTCCTGAACTGAGTCTTTGAAGTCCAGGCCAAGTACCCCTCCCGAGCCGGACGAGTGGCGAATTATGCCCATGAGAATTCGTATCAGTGTGGTCTTACCAGCACCATTAGGACCTAACAATCCTACAGCTTTCTTGGGAGCCTTTACCGTGACCTTGTCCAACGCCAGGGTTGAACCGTAGAGTTTCGTGAGGTCCGTGGTTCTGAATGCTTCTGAAGTCAAGGTTCAGCACAATTGTGCTTTCGAAATACAGCTAATTAGTCTCCCTATCTGCGAAATGGAGTATAGGTTTCAGCTCTTTGTCATGGTTACAAGAATGAACTCCTCTTGAGGCGCGATGCGTATTCCTCCGAGGCTCGACTGTATCTGGATGAACTGAAGGTCTCCGCCCTGCTTCACTTGGAAAATGACTTCCTTCGTCTTACCAATCAGAGCGCTGAGGAGGGCAGAGATCTCCTCTGCTCGTTCAAGCGAAACTCCCCATGAATTGATGGGAAAGCCCTCGGGGCTAATGAACAGAGCTGCGTATACGTCAGGGAATTTACTCGTTATGTTCTGAATTATCCGTTCAAAGACCTCCCGCTTTGGTA
>CAYFTD010000109.1:0-3580 GCA_964345915.1 uncultured archaeon | reverse complement strand
GTGATGTAGACCATGGATGTTCCGTGCACGATCAGGGATTTCAGAAAGGAGGACATTGATGCAGTCATGGCTATCAACCAAGCTGCTCTTCCCGAGAACTATCCGAGCTCCTTCTTCCTGGGGCTTCACAGTCATGCTCCCAAAGCATTCTTGGTTGCCGAGCTAGACTCCACGATAATTGGATACATCATGTGTAGAATTGAGAGGGGGATATCTAGCTTCAGGAGACCCTATCCGGTGAAGAAGGGTCACATAGTTTCAGTTGCCGTTCTCCGAGACTACCGACGAAAGGGAATCGGCACAGAGCTGATAGAACGAGGCATCACTGGAATGGTGGAGTATGGCGCCAGTGAGTTCTACCTTGAGGTCAGAAAGAGCAACAAGCCGGCAGTTTCAATCTATGAAGAGTTGGGATTTGAAGTGGGCCGAGTCCTGAGAGGATACTACAGAGACGGAGAAGATGCCTACCTCATGACTAGACAAAAGAAGAATGATCAAAAGGATGAATCATCCGATGACTGATACCATTTCTGTCCCGCTGGTGCCTGAGTGCTCTGCCTGCATAATTGACAGTCTGAAAACACTCATTCCATTGCTATCCTCTGATGAACGTGAGCGGTATGAGTTGTACTCCTTAGCGTTCGAACGGCTTGCCTACGGCTTTTCGAAGCGGCTAGAGCCAATAACAATCTCTGTCATGCTCTATAGAGAGCTCTATGACCGGATGGGAGTCAGGGATCCGTACTCGAAGTTGAAGAAAGAGAGCATAGAAGCAGCACAGAGGGTTATTCCCACAATCGAGGAAGCAATATCGAAACTTGAAGGTCATGATAGACTTCGAGCCGCATTGTCTGCGGCAATAGCCGGGAATGTCATTGACTTCAATACCGCGGGCCATGAGTTCAATCTCAACGAACTTCAAGCTACTTTCGAGCAGATACTGCAGGATGGTTTCACGATTGACCATTCGTCAGATCTCTGGCAGTCACTGACGTCACGGACGGGGCATTTGATGTTTCTTGGTGACAACGCCGGTGAAACATTCTTTGACATTCCTCTTGTTCGTTTGGCAACGGAGCTTGGATGGAAAGTCACCTATGTTGTGAAAGGACGACCAATGGTGAACGATGCTGTTGAGGACGACGTGAGAGGAAGTGAGATTGAAGACATCGCAACGATCGCCGACACGGGTGCTTGGGCGCACGGGGTCCCAAGGGAGTGGGTCAGCGAGTACTTCCTTGAACTGGTGGGCGATAGTGACATTGTCATCTCAAAAGGGCAGGCCAACATCGAAACGTTTCCAGAGATACAGCAAGAATATGCTGTCGAAACTTACTATGTCATGAGAGGTAAGTGTTCTCACATATCAGCAGCCATTGGGGTACAAAAGGGCGACAACGTTGTGTTACGGCGGCCATCTCCTTAGGAAGGGGCTTTGGTGTTTGAGGTGGAAACCAGAAATCGGTGACATGCAGGTCGCCACAGGTATCGTTTCATAGCCGCCGGAAGGCAATCTTTAAATGCGAACTCTATGCTGATTTCCTCTCGTAGGCGCATGTGAAGTACATGTGCAGTTTTATCATTCAAGCATTCATTTGAATTACCTAAGAAGGTGGAGAGACTATTATGAGTCAACAAGGTTCCGTCCCGGTCATAGTGCTTCGCGAAGGCACTGATAGGACACGTGGACGTGATGCTCAGAGAAACAACATCATGGCGGCGATTGTGATTGCTGAGGCAGTCAAGTCTGCGTTGGGTCCAAAAGGTATGGACAAGATGCTCGTGGACTCTTTTGGCGATGTGACAGTGTCAAACGACGGCGCCACAATACTGAAAGAGATGGACATTGCGCACCCGGCTGCCAAGATGGTAATTGAAGTCGCGAAGACTGTGGACTCGGAAGTTGGTGATGGTACGACCACTGCCGCAGTGCTCACAGGGGATCTTCTGAAGCAGGCAGAGGCCTTATTGGATCAGAAGATTCATCCAACCACTATCATCAGTGGTTATCGCAAAGCAGCTGAGAAGGCACTCGAGGTCATCAACGAAGTTGCAGAGAAGATTGATCCCGAGTCGAGTGAGTACAAGAGAGTCTTGACAGATGCGGCTAAGACTGCTATGTCAAGCAAGTTTGTTTCCACTTCACGTGGTGGGCTGGCCAAGACTGTTGTGGAGGCTGTGCTATCCATCAGTAAGGATCTTGATCCCAACGAGGAGCTCGACATTGAGGACATTCCGCGTCAAAAGCAAGAAGGGATGGCCGTTGATGCCACTGAGCTTGTAAAGGGACTAGTTCTGGACAAAGAGATTGTTCATCCTGGCATGCCCAAGAAAGCTGTCAACGCGAAGATCGCGCTGCTTGAGAGTCCACTCGAGGTTACGAAGACCGAGTTTGACGCCAAGATTTCGATAAGCGACCCGACTTCGATGCAGAGCTTCCTCGATGAGGAGGAGCGGATGCTGAAGAGCATGGTAGACAAGATTGTCGAGGCAGGTGCGAATGTAATCATTGCTCAGAAGGGCATCGATGACGTGGCCCAGCACTATCTGGCCAAGAATGGAATTCTTGCAGTACGAAGAATCAAGAAGTCAGACGTTGAGCGACTTCACAAGACCACAGGCGCGACGATAGTATCCAAGATTCAGAACCTCACAAAGGACGATCTTGGCACCGCGAAACTCGTGGAGCAGAGGACAGTCGGCGAGGACAAGATGCTGTTTGTGGAGGGAACTCCGAAATCCTCTGTTGTAACCATTATTGTCAGAGGAGGCACGGATCACATCGTCGATGAGGTTGATAGAGCCCTCAACGACGCATTGTATGTAGTTCGTGATGTCGTGACCCATCCTTACGTCACCTATGGAGGCGGAGCTCTGGCTGCAGAGATTGCCAAGGAGTTGCGCAACTATGCCGATACGCTTGAAGGCAGAGAGCAGTATGCTGTCAACGCATTCGCAAATGCTGTTGAATCACTACCATCAACTCTAGCAGAGAACGCAGGCCTTGACCCCATTGATGTTATCGTGAGCCTTAGAACTGCCCATACAGAGGGGAATGTTACACACGGAATCGATATAGATAAGGGGAAGGTCGGTGACATGAAGAAAGCACGAGTTGTCGAGTCGGCACTCGTGAACAGGCAAATCGTGATGTCAGCTGCTGAAGCTGCTCAAATGATCCTGAAGATTGATGATGTCATCAGTTCCAAGGGAGCTGGCCTAGGCGGCCCTGGAGCCGGTCCGGGCGATGACTTCGAAGGCGACGACGACTAGAAACAGTCAAACGCATCACATAGCAGGTGTGCCACATGTCAAAGGGCTCTAAGAAAAAGAAGACCAAGAAGAAGGAAGAAGAGTCCCCCGAGGTAAAACTGGAGATTCTGACGAACATCCCTGGAGTTGGTCCGAAGACGGCTGAGAAGCTGCTTGAAGCAGGTTATGGCAATCTTTCCAAGATTGTGTCCTCAGATTCAGAGAAACTAGCTGCGGCCATTCCAGGCCTTAGCGTTGCAAAGGCCAACGAGGCTATCCAGGCAGCGGCAAAGCTCACGGAGGATGTGGAGACCGGCACGATTGACTT
>CAYFTD010000108.1:0-3524 GCA_964345915.1 uncultured archaeon | reverse complement strand
AGCTTTGTGACGGATGACCGAAACACGCTCGACCTAATTGAGAAAGGCCACATTGACAGTATGGTCCGCGAAGCTATATCCTACGGTGTAGATCCAGTTCTCGCCATAAAGGTGGCCACGATTTCTACTGCTCGCCATTATGGTCTGCAATACCGAGGAGCAGTAGCTCCAGGATACCATGCAGACTTTGCAGTACTGGGCTCACTAGAGAGGGTCGATGTCAAGATGGTATACAAACAAGGAGCCCTGGTAGCAAAGGATGGAGAACTCGCCTGGGACATAGGGGAACAGGAGGCCCCACGTCTTAGAAGATCTGTCAACATAGCATGGCTTGAACCAAAAGACTTCCAGGTCAGGGCTAGTGGAGATCGGATGAATGTGATCGGGGTAGTCCCAGACACCGTGATCACAGAGCATCTCATTGAGGAAACCAAGATTGATGACGGCCTTGCAGTGGCAGATGTTGACCGAGACTTGGTCAAAGTTGCAATCATTGAGAGGCACAATGCATCTGACGTCACTGCAATCGGCTTCGTCAAAGGACTGGGAATAAAGGAAGGTGCAATGGTGAGCTCGATAGGTCATGATAGCCACAATATCGTGGCAGTAGCAACAAATGACACCGACCTCATTGCAGCAGCCGTCCAGATAGTCCGAATGCAAGGAGGTCTCGCAGTGGTTCGAGATGAGAAGGTTCTTGCCTCACTCCCACTACCCATTGCTGGTCTGATGTCTGACAGGCCAGTTGAGGAAGTCAGTGAAAAGGTACAGGAGCTAAAAGCTGCAGCCGTGGATTTGGGAAGCGGTCTCAGAGAGCCTTTCATGACGATGTCGTTCCTCTCTCTTCCTGTCATTCCGAAGCTCAAAATCACCGACAAGGGACTTGTGGATGTGGACAGATTCCGCTTCATAGACCTATTCGATGTGGAAGGCAAATAGCCGGATTAACAAGCGAACCTTATCTCGGTCATAGATCATTTGAGACCTAGTCGGATCTTGGCATCCTCAACTTGCCCGCGCTTCTTCAGACCAACCGCTGTAGCTGCAAGCGAGCCAATGAATATCATCAATGTGGCTATTCCGAATGAAATCAATAAGAATGGCACCAGCCACGGCTCTGGAAACGACAGTAGATTGAAGAATATCCCTCTAAACAGCAAGAAGACTACCTCTACTACGAGAAACGCCAGCAGAAACCCTCCAGAAGCCAGTTGTCTATCGTGCACATAGACCTGAAGAGCTGTCTGTAAGATTATTGCCGACATTACGTTTCCAAGAATACTAAGAATCACAGTGAGGTCTCCGCGAAGAAACATGAATTGAATCGGGGACGGATCCGCGCGCCCCCAAGGCGTGAAGTATTGGGCCCAGATCATTGTTATGATGAAGAAGAGCTCGAAGAGCATCATCAGAATGGCTCCTAGACCAGTTACTCTGAGAATGGTGTTGTCCATGCTATCGGACCAATCGAAGTTGGTCAGCTTCTGGAACTCAAGATTCAACGGTTTTGCCCACTCGCTCTCCACCTGACATTCGGGCTTCTCGCAGTGAACTACGGTGAAGAGTTTCCCCCCGTAGTCACCGATTCGAACTTGCATGCAATCCTCGCAAATGAGGTCCCCGCACACCTGACAAGACGCTTTTGCTAGGGTCCCTGAGTGGTTAACGCAGTCACGACTTTGACTAGGACCTAGCACGGGGCTGGCACAGTATTCGCAACGGTTCACCTTGTCTGAGTGTTCAACCAGGACATGGCCCCCGCAGACTGGACAGAGCACATGTTCCACGCGAGAAGCCACTACCATCTACTCCATTGTTGTTGCATATCTCGCCATCTTGCTCGCTCTTCTTCCGTCGGCGGGCGTCGCCTGACCTTCTCTTCCCAGGGCCTGGCTTCCTCTCGCACAACGGAATCCTTTGCCTCCACTGGGCGGCCCTCAACGAGGCCCTTCTCCCGGGCCAGTTCAAGAGAAATGAAGTCGGTCCGCCTGATTATTCGAATTGCCTCAATGGTGACTCCCACCAGTCCGGCGTAGAATAGGATTGGGATTATCACAATCGCTCCAATGAGCATAAGGACACCGACAAGTATTGGAATGGCGATGATGGCGATGATGATAACGATGATTATGCCTGCGGCGTCGTCTCCACCGCCACCGCCCTTTGCCATTGCGCCGGCCAGCTCCAAGGAGGCTCTGAACACATATCCCATTGAGTTGCCATACGCTCCAATGAAACGACGATAGATGCGTCCAACTCTTGAGAAACGACCTCCCGCTTGTCCAAAGAGGTCCTCGATTGGAAGAACTAAGGATGCAGTTGTGACTGCAGGTCTGTACCTACCCTCGAAACACTTTCGACAGAGATGGACACTCGAACCTTTCCATCTCTCATCCACGGGAGGGTCCTGAGAAGTAAGGCATCTTCTGCAGTAGTGGTCGCCGCATACAGCGCAGCTCGTAGCCGCGAGATATTCCGGATGGTTCTCACAGGGCACAAAGACACTACTCACCGCGAGTGTAACACCACAGAAATCACATTGTATCGTGTTGTCGTCTTCTATCTTTGTCAAGGGAGTTGCACCGCCACAGTTGGAGCAAAGGATTGCCATTCCTTCATCTGTGGTGACTCTTCTGACTTCCAGGATCCTCTTGGTTTCTTCAGTTGAGAGCTCATGCTCTCCATCAGGTGCTAGCAATGAGGGGGTCAATGGACTTGGGTAAAGACCTCTTTCAATCAGTCGAGCCCTGCGGCGGTCTCGCACAATTACCGTCCCGGGAGGAGGAGCGACCTTCTCCCACCTCACAATCAAGTACACGAGGAAGACTGACTGAGTTGCCAATACGAATACAGCCAGATTGCCTATTGCAATGTCGAAGCTCATGTCAAGCCAAGGAACAGTCCAGTGATAGTCCACTCCCCAGTTGTACAGAAACAGCGTTGTGAGTCCAATAGCGACCCCACTGTATATTATCTGAGCAATGACGGCGTTTCTGCGGAGGTCATCTACATAGTTACCTATGATAAGACAGGGCAACGCAACCCCAACGAATATCACCAGAGAGTAGAAAGTACCCATTACAGCGAAATTCGGATCGCCTGCAAGAGCCGCAACTAGAACGCCGATTGCGGCGAGAAGACCAAAGATTCCAAAGGCCATCTGGGTAAGGCCGATGAGTCTCAGGCCAACAGGCCTGTCAAAGATTGTGTCGATCTGGTCGTTCTCTGACAATACTCCAAACCTCTGAGCGCGCGCTTTGACATTCCTATCGTTACATGATGACTGTCAATTCAGCGCTTTTCACCTTTGGGGGTCATTGATGTTGCTCCTTGGAGGACAAGCCCGATATCCTCATAAGAGGGATGCACACAGTTTCGGGATAGGCTTCTACTGAAGCACATCAGTATTGAATGTGTGATGCGAATGACCGAGATACCAATGCCCGAGGACTACGGTGAGCCTCCGAGAAGAGAAGAGAGGAAGGGCTTCTGTGAGCAGTGCTGTACATGCAGCATTCAAGCTG
>CAYFTD010000107.1:0-3356 GCA_964345915.1 uncultured archaeon | reverse complement strand
AGAGCGTAAGATAGTAGGAAGAATACCGCGGTTCCGTCGCGAAGCAGAGCAACGGTAGCATTCCTTCTGAGGATCACAGTTGAGCCTCAAGACCGGCACAGGTACGAGATATCTGGGAGTGACTGCCCTGAAGTTAACCATTCCGCTTGACAAGACCGACGTCGATATTCTGAGTGCTCTGCAAGATGCACGCAAGAAACTCACAACAACTCATTTGAGCGAACAGCTGAAGCTGCCTGAGAGGACAATAAGATACAGGTTAAAGAGACTCCGTGACAAGGGGCTTCTGAAACCTCCTAAGATCCAGACATACGAGCGTAAGCTCGGTTTGGGAGAGCGCTTACTGCTCCTTCAATCGGTCCCGGAAATGGAAGACAAACTGATACAAGTCCTGGAACTCAAGTCGCTGTTCTACTTCTACGGCCGTACATATGGGAAGTACGATGGGTTTGTGGCACACACAATGTATCCACTGGTTGCGCCACAGATAGTGCTACAGCTCGCAGAGGACATGAGAAGTCTAGGTCTGATACAGGACTTCTACATATTCGACCTCGTAGACTATTGCAGTAAGGGAGTGGATGTGAAGCCTGTTCTTCAAGATAGTCCTTGGACATGGGATGTCTGGACCAAGGAAACGAAGAAGATTCTGAAGAAAGGGTGTGATTTCGATCTTGGGTTGGAGCAGTTTCCGAAGGTAGTCAACTTCGACCTAAAGGACATTCAGATCATGAAGCAAATTGTTGAGAATCCAAAATCAACACTGAAAGAAGTAGCCAAGTCATTGGAGCAAGACACATCCTTGACCCAAGTCCACAAGAGGATGAAAAGGCTTCAAGAGAAAGGTATCATCAGAGGCGTTAAGTCAACATTCAGTCCGTACAATGAAACAATTGGGATCTCGTGCTTCTTCAAGTCTAGTGAACATGCCAAGGAAATACTCTGTGGGTTTCACGAACTACCATTCAATGTAACCTTCACATTGGAGAACCCAACGCACTACGATGTCTGGGTCACTCTCCCACCAAGCCAATCTAACGAATTCCTTCAGAGAATCAACATCTTCAGAGAGTACACTGAAGAGTTCTTTGTGCAGGTGATTCTGAGAGGGAAAGGTCTTAGCTATGGCCACATTCTGGAAGCCTACAATCAAGAAACGAACAGTTGGGAAATCCCGTTTGCCGATATCTTGGCACAGGTTAGACAGATTGCCAAATGAGTGATTACATGAATCCTCCGCAGCCGCCAATACGTAGAGACCAATCCTTATATGGGAACTTTGGCGAAAAGAGAATCACAACAATGTCACGAGGAAACACAACACACCCGTATTGGTTCCACGATTCTAGTGTGAACTAGTGCAGGCTCCCTCTTCCTCGTGATGTCTATTCCTTCTGATGGTGGTCCTCTCGGGGAAGAGGACTCTATCGACAACCATTGGGCACAGACCCACTGTTGTCGATTCTGTGTTTTCCTCAAGGAGGTATACAGAAATTGTCAGCAAGTGAATACCGGAAAAGGAAACGCAAAATGCAACGTGAACGCAACAAAGACGAAGTAAGGCTCGTTAGACTGATCTTCGCCGATTTCATCAACAGTGGTCATAACTCAGAGTGGTTTCCGATTCGTGAGTATTTCACTCTGACACGGCGAAACCGGTCACGATATGAGACAAGTCCGTCCAGGTATTTGGATGTGAAGGAGCAGACCCTTCTAGCGGATAGCGTGAGCAGACTCAGACTCGCACAGTGAAACTCCAGGCCGCGAAACTTGGACGGAATTGGTTGGGTTCGCTGCATATCAAATTGGAACGGATGCGTGGGCAGCTCTTACGCATCCAATCTCTTCTTTTTCACAGACTGAGAGAGCACTTCGGTCATTCTTCCTTAGGTCACTTAGAGAGTGAGCCATGTTTCTCTCGAAGCGAGTCCATCGCGATTCTACTCGAAAGTCAAGTAGTGCTTGAAGTGGTCTTGCCTGCCAGAAACCGCAAGTAAGTTCCGAAGTCCCTTGGTTTCACGTGGAGCCCTGGTACTTTCCTCATGTATTCAGAATATGAATCTCCAAACCGCTCTATGAGCTCTCCTTCCTCAACTCTGAGGTGAACCAGCAAGCCTACCACGATAATGAGTGCAAAGAGGACTGAATAGACTGACAATCGGAACAGAATTGCCGACACTCCGAAGATGATTATCCCGAAGTAAGCCGGGTGACGTACGACAGAATAGATCTCGTTGTCCTGCAGTTCGGACTCCTCGGGGTAGTAGAGGTAGACTACAGCCATGTAATCTATTCCAAATGTCAGGACAGCACGGCCGGTTGTCAAGACGGCGAGGATAAGGAAGATGATTCCTCCAACGATTCGAACTGCTAGGTCGAGTGTGTAAGGAACATCGAGCAGCGAGAAGATCGAGGTCGATAGAAACGTTGTGAGTTCGTTTACAGGCGGACCAGGAGGGAGACTTCTGACAGAAACGAAGGCGTGAAGTATTACTGAGAGGATAAGGAAGACACCTGACAATCCTGTTACCAGCATTCTTTGGTACGCAAGATCACCCAACTCAGCCTTCGCTTGTTCTTTCTTGGTCCAAACACGTCGTATACATAGGATACCTATCGACATGCCGATTAATACTCCCAACACTGGGAGTATGGGTTCCATGTCAGCTAGGAAGGCGACACCGGCAAAGATACGCGATACTGTGTCCATGGTCAACATGAACGCGAGGCCAACGGTGCACACCACCAGCGCCATCAAAGGAATAAGAGCAAGCCTTCTGCCAGGATAGCCAGGAAGCTTCTCGCGAAGCTTTTCAATCCCCTTGAACTGCACAATGGAGCACCAAGGCATCTTCTCCCTACACAAGGATATAACCACACCGGCCGATTTCGAGAAGAGCAATTGCTAAGAGGTATCAGCTCCATAGACCACTTGAGAGTGGTATGATTGTCCTGGCCCTACAGGGACCGAGAACATGCTGGCAAGATCCTAGCAGACAAGCTCAGCGAGCTTCCTTTTGACACAGACAAGCTTGTTCTTGCAGTTCCCAATGGAGGAGTAGCTGTCGCACTTCCCATAGCTGACGCATTGGAGGCATCACTCGATGTTATCATCGTGAGGAAGCTCCAAATCCCGTACAATCCAGAAGCAGGCTTTGGGGCTTTGACTTCTCTCGGAACACTGATCCTGAACGAAGATCTGGTGGCCCGGCTAGGCCTTTCTCAAGAAGATATCGATTCGGTTCGTATGAGGACTGAGAATCAGATTGAAGCAAGAAAGGAAGCATATGACGGACTGGCCGGTATCCACTTTCCAGATAGAAAGGATGTTATCCTCGTTGATGATGGACTGGCTT
>CAYFTD010000106.1:0-3345 GCA_964345915.1 uncultured archaeon | reverse complement strand
GACCACCGAGGGTGTGGCGGCCGCACGGATGTTGGCATCAAGTGGAATCTTTGACAAAGCGAATCTTGTTGTAGCTTCAGCGGAATCCAAGGCCATCGAAACGGCACGGCCTTTTGCAGAGAAACTCGGTCTAGAGATTAGTATAGAACCCAGATTCAATGAGTTAGAGAGGGTTGGTGGCCACATTGAATCTCAAAACGAGTATCTCACAAGGGTTGAGCTAGCACTCAGAAATCAAGACGCCAGCGCTTATGGATGGGAAACGGCGGCGAGTGCGATTCGACGGTTCGAACAGGGCGTTCGAAGTATAGAATCAAAGACTGAATCTGACACAGCACTAGTAGTTTCACATGGCTTGGTGCTTTCGCTCTACTTTGCTACCTTGCTTGGTTTGGATGATGTCTACGAGAGATGGTTAAGACTACAATTCTGTGCATGGGGAAGTGTCAAGAATCGCCAAGTCCTCAAGGATATCATCTGACAGGATGCCAAGCTTCGCCTTCTCCTTAGATTGGTCCTAATTCATTGCTCATAGGCCATTCTTGCACATTTCCGAACCCACGGATTCGGAATTCTTCGATTTCCTTGTGTCTTAACGCAGAATCCTGAATCATCCGACTCCCGAGAATAGATATCCATTCTAGTTACGTTACTGTATGTGAAATGAATTGATCTCCATCTCCGAATTAATCAAAAGATACTCGGAACTTTCAGGAGTTCCAGACGATAAACTAAGCTTCAATGAAAACGGTGAATCACTATCGATACTGTGCCAGTCTGAGTGGGTCCGTATTCTCGTAATTCGGCGTTTGAACACACCGGATCAAGTTACCATCGAGGTAGAGCTATCCTTCCCTACCCGTGTTCATACCAAGAAGGTCGAAACCAATGAGGAAGCCGACATCGAGGCAAATTCAACCAAAGATACACTGGCGTTACTCGAAGAGGCTGTCACCCACCTACGGTACCTCGCGAAATTGCATGACAGAGGATTCGCCCTTGATGTAATTGGCCAGGAGTGCCTTTGGACAGCCTTCCGAGATTTCAACAACACTCCTGACGCGGAGATGTTTGAGTTGTTGAATCCACCATCCGACTGCAGTCCACTAGGCAACGAGAGTCTTGTCATCCCTCCTTTCAGATACACAATCTAGAATGAATTGGTGATAGAGTATGTCTGCTGAACTACCGAAAAGCGCTCTGATCGTGCTTGACTTCCTGACCAAGAGGGGTCCCCATCCTCCAAAGGTCATCAGCAAGCAGGCGAATCTGCCTCTACGCACAGTTTCCTTTGCCTTGAGGCAGTTGAGAAAGCTTCAGCTTTGCCGCCGTATACCCAACCTCGGTGACATGCGTCAACCCCTCTATCTGGCTGACTTGGATCGGGCTAGGGCCGTTTTCAGAGGTCACGGTGGAGTTTTGGCTTAACGCAGTCATTGTAAAACCCGTTGCAGCCACTGATCCAGGAATGGAAACTTGATGATGTTGGCTTGCAGAAGGCACCAGACTTCTTGGGAGGCTCACCTTGCAGATAGACGTCCTTCCCTAACGTACCGAATCAGATTCTGTGCCATCAATTTGAAGATGCGAAGATTGCCTGTCTTAAACTGTTGCCACAAGAACCTAAGCCTTGCATAGAATCTCAAATACGCCATGTGCAAGTATCTCTTTATCTCCCTCTTCTGAAAGCCAGGAAGGCACATAACTGGATCTAACACAGAGTATCGAGTCCAATCTCCGCTCCTTAACCATCCGTTTTCTATCGCCTCTTCGTAAAGAGGAGTCCCTGGGAAGGGTGTGCACACCGTGAACTGAGCAAGAGTTGGATCCAGCCTGCATGCAAAGTCGATAGTTGCCCTAACCTCTTCTCTAGTTTCACCCGGAACGCCAATGATGAAGGACAGAACTACATCGATGCCATTTTCCTTCAGAATCCTGACTGACTTGACGATATCGTTGATTCGGATACCCTTGTTCATTATGTTGAGAACTCTTTGACTGCCTGACTCCGCACCTAGGTATACCGTATGACAGCCAGCGGCCTTTAGCCAGCCTGCCATCTGCGGATTTCTCGCCATGATGTCAGCGCGTGTTGAGCAGGTCCAACCAGAGCTCATTCCGCCGTTTCTGAAAAGATCGCACATCTCTTTGACTCTGTTCCTGTCAAAGGTGAATAGATCATCCAGAAACTCGATCTCTCTTACACCAAACCTATCCTCTAGCAATTGGACCTCCTTTATTACGTTGTCTGGACTCCTCCCACGCCATCTCTTCCCTACGATTCGTGATGAGGAGCAGAATACACACTGGTAGGGACATCCTCTACTTGTAATCATTGAGGTCCATGAAACCCCTCCATCGAAGTACTTCCGAAGGTTCAGGAGAGTGTAGGCTGGAAGAGGAAGGATATCCAGTGGCCGCAAATATGGCCTATCTGGATTCCTTATCGTATGAAGTCCTCGGCGATACGTTATCCCTCTCACACCGGCCAGAGAAAGTCCATTCTCGTGTGCGCTTAGTAGTTCGTTCATAGTGGCTTCTCCCTCTCCACGGACTACTATGTCTATCTCTGGACAATCGTTGAGAACATGAGTGTCTTCGAAAGTCACATGAGCCCCTCCGACCACCACGAGAGTATCAGGATTGTACTCTTTTGCTACCCGGGCCGCAGCGTAGACATCGTAGATTGCAGGTGTGGCCTGTCCACTTATGCCCACTACATCTGGCGAGAAAGCCTCTAGGACTCTTAGGAAGCCATCTTCACTTGTGCGTTCGCGTAAAGAGTCCTGTATCTTCACCTCGTGATTACCATACTTCCGGATGTAGGCTGCAATGTATCCAAGGCCCAATGGAGGAGCTAAGACACCAAGAGATTCTCTCACATCGCATTTCGAGTTCGGGACGACCAGAAGGACTCTCAATGTCATCCTCTCCGCTGTAGTGGCCGTGTCGTCGCTCCATACATTGCAGTCCTGAATCTTTCATGCACCTTTTCGCGTACTTTGAGAGCCTTCCAAAACTCGAGGTTTCTCACACACCCGGGGTCTGGGGCATTGACATCGTTGAAATACTGTAGTCCTCTGGCCCTACAACCTCCGCAGACATATCGGTCCTCACAAACTCCACAGGCTCCCTTCAGAAGATTCTTGTTTCGAAGATCTTTGAGAATAGCAGAGTTAATCCAGAATCCTTCGAAATCATCTCTGAGGATATTGCCGACCTTGACCTTGGAGCTATGAGGAAAGAATACGCAGGGGTAGACATCACCATTTGGTTCGATTGCCAAGTAGAACCGACCAGCTCCACATCCTCCAATGAACTTGGCGAGCTCTCTTATCCGTACAG
>CAYFTD010000105.1:0-2973 GCA_964345915.1 uncultured archaeon | reverse complement strand
AGAAGAACCTTGAAGAGTCTCTCGTCTTGGACCCTGAGATAGTATTCGTCCATGGTGCAATGACTGACAGGTTTCTGGACAGGAGGTTGGAGGATCTGAAGTCATGCTTCGAAGCCATTAGGGCTGCAGGTGCATTTCCGGGCCTTGCGACGCATGATACCTGCAATACTCTGCGCGTCCTTCACTCTGATGAGAGTCCTTTGGAAGATGAAGCCTTTGGCCTCCTTCTGCCGGTCAATAGCATTGGTTACAGTGTCGGCGGCACAACGACAGAGATGGAGGATCTGCTCCAGTCACTTGACATCCGAAACCCAGTGATGGGCATGAAGGTTCTTGCCGCAGGCAAACTGCCGCCTCTGGAAGCTTTGGAGTATGCCTTTGGAGTCCCAAACGTGCGGGCTGTGACTGTGGGTGTCACAGAACGATGGCAGGCGGCTCAACTCACCGAAATCATGGACTCAATCGAAGGCACATCGGTCTTCTGACCATGATTTACTCTTCATGCAACCGTTTATTGGAGAATCTTCCTAGAGAGAGTCGGAGAGAAGGTTGACTAAAGATGCTGGCCTGTGCACGATGCTCGATCAGGACTATCCGAGAGGCTCCTGTCTAGTTGAAGTATCGGAAGGCAAGCGAAAGCTCGCGTGCACTGAAACGCTACGCCATGACCGAAACAAGGGCTTTGAGCGTTTGATCAAATCCCTTCTTCTATCACGTCCAGAGGACTATCTGTCAATCTACCAGAGTGGCTGCAATCATACTTGTCTAAAGTGTCATTCTCACGAGTTCAGCAAGGTTGCGACTGGAGATTGGATGTCCACCGACGACATTGCACGCATTGCCAAGAGATACCGTGAACATGTCACAGTATTTGAACCCAGGGAGGCTGCCACAAGCTGGCATGCTCATAGGCTCTGCAAGCATTGCGGCACATGTGTTCTGACTGGGAATCGGCCTGAGGGATGCCCCGAGAAGCTGGCGCCTGACCAGATTGTGCTAAGCCCTCAGGGATTTGGCCCAGCTCGAAATATCGTTGCGTTCACTGGAGGAGATGTTCTCTGCAGGCCCGAATTCTACATCGAAACCACACAGAAGATCAAAGAGGCCTGTGGAGACCTATGGGTGCTGCTTGAAACAAATGGCTACGGTCTGACTCCAAAGAATCTTGAGGCCTACGCCGACGGTGGAGTAGACTCCTTCTGGTTGGACATAAAGGCATTCTCAGAGAGTACCTACAGGAATCTCTGTGGGACAACGAACGTTCACATACTCTCATGCGTCGAGGACATTGTGAACCATGGCTTCACTCTGGAAGTCCTAACTCTCTATATACCTGGAATAGTTGAAACAGAAGAACACGTGAACATTGCAAGGCTCATCGCAGAAGCCGACTCGAAAACTCCGACAACCCTGCTGGCGTTCTTTCCGTGTTTCAATCTACAACCACCCGAGTATAGAGCACCCACGGTTCAAGAGATGGCTAAGAGCTACACTGCAATGCGAGAGGAAGGTCTCGAGAACATACGACTGGGCAACAAAGGTGTGTTCTTGAGAAGCAGTGAGGATCAGCAATATCTCGCTGATAGTATTGGCCCAGAGGTAGTCTGAGATCCTTCTGCATCTAACTATCCTTGAACTTCTCTGAGGCTGGTTCTCCACCAATCCCCCAGTGTGACTTTGGCACTTCGTGAACTATCACTTCCACGGCTTTCTCAGGAATATCAAGGTCGACAAACACCTTCGTGATGCGTTGTATGACTGTCTTGACGTTCTCTTCTCCAAATCCTTTCCAGACATTCACATGTATAATTGGCAATGCTATTCATCCTCTAGGTATGGGCCTGTAGCATCACTACGTATCAATCTAGCTCCTCATCTTCTGACAGGTCCATCACTTCATCCTTGAAGGGTGTGCCGTGGTAGTGAAACTGGAATAGAGGGCGTCCCTTGAATCCGAGCCCACAGCTGAAGAGCGGGAGAACGACTATTGCGACCAGGAGTATAGCCCAAGGCAAGCTGCTCAGACCCGAGAATGTCACAGGCCAGAGGAGAATTCCGACGATGGGAGAGAGTATGAGCAGAAAACACAGCAGATAACCGCGATGTCTCTCAGTTTCCTCCCAGTCATACCGCATAGAGGAATGCCGTCCTCTCGTTCTTGAAAAGCATCGGTATCACAGCAGGATTTGAGGCAGGAGCCAGTCACGACACTTTGGATATTCCATGCCTTTGAATGACCTCTTCTACTTGTGCCAGGACGAACTGCTTGAGGTCACTGTAACGGTCCTCAAGTATCCTCACTTCGGGGTCGTCTGTTTCAGTTCTTCTCAGGTAGTCTAACAGTCTCTCAACAGCTCTATTGTACAGTTCCACAGAGTTGTATGCTCGATAGATGTCATAGCGCACTTCGTCATCGAGCTTTGCAGCTAGGCCCGTGGTGTTGGCAATTCGCCATGACACAGTTGGGATCACGTCAAAGACCGCGTCATCACCGATCTTGTCGCAGATTTCATCGAGCTCCTCAAGAAGCTCCTGTCTTATCTTCTCGATTTCACCCTTCTCTCTCTGGTCTGAGTTCCATTGATCTAACGCGAGGGCAAGGAAGACACCGATGAATCCTGCGAGGAGACCAGGAATGAAATTCTCGAAATAAGTCGTACCTAGCAGGAGGTCACTCAGGCCAAATATGATAGACAAAAGAAACGCCACAAGAAAGGAAGCTGTGATTAGAAGTCTAGTGTGCGGCACGTGATTCAGGCCCCGAACCTGGATAGGCTCAGCTCGATTATATGACTTGCGAGGACTCTGAGCAGCAAGAAAGCATCACAAAGGCTGCTTAACTATAGCCAATATTGGCGAAAAATCGTCAAAAACGTCGAAAACAAGCGCGAAAAGCATGTTTCGCGGACGTCCCCTAGGATAGCCTTATTAGCAACTAGGGCTCATTTCACACACTCTTGCCTTAAGGGTGTG
>CAYFTD010000104.1:0-3508 GCA_964345915.1 uncultured archaeon | reverse complement strand
TACTGATTTGCTCCCTACTGGACCCGTGACCGCCATTCCTCCAGATTTGAGAACTACATGGCCATCTTCGACCTCTTCAAGGAGGGGTGCAGTATCCAGGGTTGAGTTGTGTGGTGGATCATGGAGATTGCAGATCAGATTCGTGTAATCATCTACTCTGGCGAACTCTGCCTCTAGTTTGTCCATCATCTCATCGTGAGGACACTCTCTATGAGTGTTCCAGGGAGTTGAGTTTACCCACTCAAGACTAATCATTGGATATCCACGCACGTCGACAACTCGTTTCAGTGGATAGATTATTCGTGGGTGGTCCTCAATGATCTTGTCAATGACCCAATCGTCATCATTACCCGGATTCACGACAACATCTACATTCTCTGGAATCCTCTCTTGGGCCATATCAAGCCATTCCCTTATTCTCTCTTCCATTAGCTGCTCGAATAGCTCTTTGATGGCACCGGGCGTTTCTTTGAGTTTCTGAAGCTCCTCCTCAGTGAAGATCTTGGCATACATTCCTGTATCATTGTAGAACTTCATGAAGCGGTCCACGTCCTTCTTCTTTTTGAACTTCTTCTTGTCTCCGTGGGGCCGCGCATACCAACGATCCTCTTTCTCTTGGATTACGGGCAATATGGCTTTCCCAGTCAAATCTCCGCACATCATTGCCACGTTAGCCTTGAAAACCTCTGGAGCCTTGCACATCTTCTCCCACGTCATTTGGGAGCCATGCGGGTCGCAGGCATGGAAAATCCTTAGCTTCTCGGTCATTGTTCATCACTGCCTTAGTGCATGTTTGCCATGTTAAGCGTGGTTTAAGACCTTGGCGGTATGGTTAGGTCAATAGTAGAATCGGGTTAAATGGCGTGGGAGAGAGGCTAGAAAAGCGAAAGTCCAAAACTCAAGGAGCCTATATTGTCCGAGTAAGGACAAGAGTCTGGCTGGGAATTGGCAGCTAGTGTGCAATTCGTTTCTGTCTTCGAATCTCGACCTGCATGCAACAAACGCACTAGCATGTCCGGGTGCTTGTAGACAAGCAATCTTTCGATTACGTCATCTGGGGCCCTTACGTCTACTGCAGTACGATGTAGAGGAATGCTCTGGTGACAGTCGCAAGAGCCTTTTCGATTCAACGCAAATGAGGAGCAATCTCTTCCGAGAGGATCTCGCCAGTGTGAACCGGAACAGTTCCTGGCACAGGAAAGAGGACAGGTGTGTTTGCACCGGCGTCGAGGATACCCTGGATATGCTTGATGCATGTTTCGACACTCCCTACGACAGCAGTAGCTTGAACCATCTTGTCAGTTATCAGCGCTCCGACATCTTCTCCCTTCTCCGCTGCCTCTTTGAACTCCGTGACGTTCTTGGGCGTGATTCCCGCATGATTCATGAGTGGGCTGTCCGGGCTTGATACGGGGAAGTACAGTTTTACGAAGTCCCGAGCTATTGCTATCGCCTTATCCAGGTCGTCATCGATAACCATCGGGAGATAGGCCACTATCTCAAAATCATCAAGGCTCCGCTGAGCCTTCTTTGCTCCCTTATTGAATCGATCAATCGCAAACTTGACATAGCTTGGTGTATTGAAGACAGAAAGAATTGCTCCGTCAGCAATCTCTCCACATAACTTCAGTCCCATCTTCCCTTCAAAAGCAAGGAAGATCGGTACTTTCTTCCTCAATGGCTCGAAGATGAGCTTGATGTCTCGGGCAATGAAGAACTGCCCGTCATAGGTTATGCTCTCGAATGACATTATCTTGTTGATGAGGTCCACACATTCACGAGTCCTTGACAGTGGCTTCGTCATGTCGTAACCCATCTGAGTCATCCAGTAAGGAACCCCCGACCCAAGACCGTATATTCCCCGTCCCTTGAGCATCTCGTCGAGAGTTGCAAACTCCATTGCTATGAGAGCAGGATGTCTTGAATAGCAGTTGATTACACCCAGGCCAACTTTGATGCGCTCTGTTTCCATCGCGGCAGCGGCAATGTATGGAACTACGCCGCGAAAGAAGTAGTCCTCGGCAAACCAGACTGATCCAAGGCCCAGCTTCTCCGCAGACTTGGCAAGTTCAACCGCTTCGAATACAGGGAAGACTCCTGTCATTGCTACACCGAATTCTTTGAATCCTTTCATCGTAATTCAACAACTCACAGATCATTAATACCATGCTGCTCGGGCAGCTTAACATATGTCTGTTTTGGTTAAGTTTTGGCAGGATGCCAAATCGAAAAGAAAGAGAGAGGAGGGAAGAATGCCCTCCTACTTGGGTGTCTTCCCCATCTTCTCAAGGAATTCTCCAACGTCGCCAAGGCCCAGCTTGTCGTACGTTTTTCGATATGGCCAACTGGTTTCTTTATCCCACTCGTGTAGCTCGAAGTATCGGTCAAGTCCCTTATCGATCTCTTCCCTCGAATTCATCTCTCCCTTGAGTGGTCCCGACGCCGCACCCTCGTTCATGACACGCCAAGGCAGGTCGTCATGTTTCCTCGTTGCCCCTCTAGTAACGTTGAAGGCCTTCTCCAGGGTCACCACCCTTCGTCCTGAGAACATGGCCTCCTCTTCAGTCATGGGTATGCCAGTGGCTGCTTCGAACAATCTGGCCATGTTGTCAGGATTGACTCCGTAAAGTGCAGTAGATGTGAAGACGCAGAATCCTAACGCCTCAGTGAGTTCATAGCAGTCCTCATGCCACCTGACGATGTCTGCTCGGAATTCTGTCAGGTGTGGTGATGCCCATTTCTTGTCACCAGTGACTTTCTCCACAACAGCCACTGCTTCTGGACTCGCTCCGAACTCTGCGAATGTTTCCGTCATCAAGTGGTCATTCCCTCGTGGATTGACGGCGAACGCCAATGCATAGGCCTTCGCTGAGCGGGTCTCTACATTAGACATCTCAAGACCTTTGGAATTCATTATTGCCCACTTGTACGAATCTTGACCCACCTTCTCCGCTGCGATCTTGAGACCATCAGCCAGAAGTTCCCCAAGATTGCCCTTTCTATATGCAATCGCTTCGATAGTCTTGATGAGCTCGGGAATCTTTCCCCAGCCGAGTTCTAGACCATCAGTGTCTTTCTTGGATAGAACCCCTCTCACATAGCTTTCAATTGCCCACTGAGCCACTGTGCCAGCGGTGATTGTGTCAAGACCTAGGCGGTTGCAGAGCTCATTTGCTAGCAGGACACCTTCTGTATCTATTACACCCGGACCATTACCTAATGCACCAAAGGTTTCGTACTCCGGCCCACCACTTGCTATGCCAGCATTCGGACCCTTGTCTATGACCGAGTATCTGTGGCAACCAATGGTGCAGGAATAGCAGCCAACCTTCCGTTTGAGATAGCCCAACTCAGCCAGCGCTTGCCCAGTTATCGGATAGACGTTTTCAGTGTATCCTGTCTGCCAGTTCTTGCCGGGGAAGGCATGCATCTCGTTCACTGCAGCTATGGAGCCAGATGTGCCATAATCGTGCAAACCCTTGCTTGCACTGTCAGCTACGATTGCTTC
>CAYFTD010000103.1:0-4067 GCA_964345915.1 uncultured archaeon | reverse complement strand
TGATGCCCTATGGTTAAGAAGAGTCATGGTTACCGTGCCCGGACGCGCAGTCTGATGAGAAAGAAGGTGCGGCAACGTGGGATGAGCTCTCTTAGCAGGGTTCTCGTTGACTATGAAGTTGACCAACGGGTAGATATCGTCATTGATTCCAGTGTGCACAAGGGTATGCCAAACCGGCGATACCAAGGCAGAACTGGAGTAGTGACTGGAATTAGAGGTCGGGGAGTCGTAGTCGATGTCAAATTGGGCAAAGCCACCAAGACGATAATTGTGAGACCCGATCACCTGAAACCGAGCAGAGGCTGAACAGGAAGATGCCCAAAGAGATAATCAGTGAGGAGGAAACTACTCTTCCTAGAGTGAAGAAGCTGCTCTCCCAAAGAGCCAAGGATGGAGAGCTTTCATTCCAGCAGAATATCACTCTGGAACATGCCTCGGCATTCTCAAAGATGGCACCAGCGGCTGCAGATAAGCTTGTGGAGCGCCTGATCAAGAAATTCGGCATCTCAAGAGCTCAAGCTGTGCAGGTTGTGAACATCGCTCCCACGACTGTAGAGGAACTGAGAACCATTCTTGATGCCCGATCTACGAGCGTTACCGATGAACAGATTCTCCAGATTGCGGAAATTGTCAAGAAGGCAACCTCGTGAAGCTCCGCATCGCAACGCTTCGCTGAAGTAACACTTTTTATCGATTCCCACACATCTCATGTGTGATGCGGTCCCAGAGTGTATGGAGAGAGCCAAGATGGAAGGACACCAAGATAGAATGTACGAAACACACGCATATGTCCTGGCAGTCATTCCTCCGAAAGTATACCTCCGTGACTCACGACCTCGGGGTGAAACCGTTGTTCAAGGTATAGGTGAATCATTCTTTACACTCCTTGAGATGATACCTCAACGCGGTGCAAAGCCACACCTCCAGGAACGTCTATCCATCGACAGAAACACGAGAAGCAAGATAGACCATGTGAAAAGACGCATCTTCTATGAAGACCTAGCACCAGAGAGTGCCGCAGAGTTGCCTCTGGTAGTTGAGATCATCGTCACGAAGCACGAACATAAGTATGTCCAGTTCTTCAATGAGGCGGCTCCGATAACTACCCGCCAGCACTCATTACAGCTACTCCCAGGAATCGGTCAGACACTGATGTGGGCTCTCCTTGGGGAAAGAAAGAAAGAGCCGTTCAAGAGCTTTGAAGACATAGCAGCACGTACCAAGTTGCAGAACCCGAAGAAAGTGATAACCGCGAGAATAATCGATGAACTGAGGGAGGATGTCAAACGTTGGCTGTTTGTCAGACCCCCAAGGCGAAATGATGACAAGGAACGGTCTAGGTGAGATCCCTGACCGCCGACCGCATTCGCTACATGCTCCAGAAGTACTCGGTCACGCCAGACAGGAAACTGGGTCAGAGCTTTTTGGCTGACCCAAGCACAGCCAGGGAGATAGTCAAAGCCTCTAAGCTGGACAAGAAGACATCAGTGCTAGAAATCGGCGGCGGTTTCGGAGTTTTGTCTGAGATGATTGCCCGGTTAGCGAAGAGTGTTCACGTGATAGAGGTTGACCCAGGGCTGGTCAGGGCTCTAGGTGATGTCCTCGATGAGTATGACAACGTTGAGATAATACATGGAAATGCGCTGGACATTCACCTGCCCAAAGTCGATCGGATAGTGTCAAACCTACCCTATAGCATATCCTCTCCAATTACCTTCAGACTGCTGAATGAGATGGACTTCGATTTTGCCATACTCATGTATCAGAGTGAGTTTGCTGAGCGACTCCTGGCTGAACCTGGTAGCCAGAATTACTCCAGACTATCTGTTGGAATCCAGTATCTGGCACATATTGGTGAAGTGTTGCACGTCGCTGCAGAGAACTTCTATCCTGTTCCTGCTGTGGACTCGAAGGTAGTGAGAATCGAACCTCGCACCGAAGGTGCTTTTGCTCAGGACAAGGAGGCGTTTTTCTGGGTAGTCCATGGGATATACTCCTATCCCAACAAACAAGTCAGGAAAGCCCTCAGAATCTGGTTCAAGAATCTAGGCCACGATATGGACTTGGCGGATGATGTGATTAGGCGTTCATCAAACGCTCTGAGTGGAACAGACCGACTTAGAAACTTGGATCAAAAGGCCATCGTTCGACTTGCAGACGTTGTATACGACCTGATCAAAGAAGGAACATTGGCGGACCCAAGAGGTTTCTCAGAATGAAGTCCGATGATATGGATATCATCGTTGAATCTGGGGTGTACCCGCCCTCAGAAGACACCTACCTGCTTTTGGATGCCATAAGGTTGAAGGATTCAGACAGCTTCTTGGAAGTGGGATGTGGGACTGGAATCATATCGGTGGTAGCGGCCAGGAGGGTAAAGCAAGCAATCGCTGTGGACATATCTCTAGACGCTGTCAGAAACACCTTGAAGAACCTGGAACGAAACTCGATGATTCATCATTGCGAGATCCTGCAATCAGATCTGTTGACGGCGATTAGTTCGAAGGCCAAGTTCTCTGTGATTGCCTTCAACCCGCCGTACTTGCAAAATGAAGATCATGCGACAAAACTGGACCATGCACTTGTGGGGGGAGAAACGGGCACCGAGCTGACCGAGAGATTCCTCATCCAAGCGTGTGAACATCTTGAGAGCGAAGGATCAATTTACGTAGTCGTATCCACGCTTGGAAACATCGACAAGATTGATGACATGATGAGAGGGATTGGCCTATCTGTGGAGAGAGTGGCGAGCAAATCCTTGTTCTTCGAATCAATAGAGATATTGCGGGGAACCAGATAGGGGACTACACACAAACCATTTTATTAAAGCCCCATTCAGAAACGAAGTAATCCAGAGGGAATTTGAATGTCTAAGAAGAAGGCCACAAAGACGACTGCTAAGAAGAAAGCCAAGAAGGAGGCCAAGACAACAAAGAAGAAAGCGACTAAGAAGAAGGTTGAGAATGTCGTCAAAGATGGCAGCCTAATCTATGTAGACTATATCGCAAAGACGAAAGATGACGGCAAGATTTTCGACCTGACTTTGGAAGGGGTTGCAAAGGAAGAGGGGCTCTACAAGGAGGACGACCGCTACGAGCCCATACTGGTTGCAGTTGGTTCAAATTGGCTTCTTGAAACAATTGAGGAGGAGCTTGTTGGCATGAAGATCGGGGAGTCGAAGACAGTGGAGGTTCCGCCTGAGAAAGGAGCGGGCACTCGTGACGACTCTCTGGTGAAGATGATAGCACGCGCGAAACTTGAGAAGCTGGGCGTCCGGATAGTCAAAGGAGAGAGAATCGAGTTTGGAAAGGAAAGAGGAGTTATCACCGCCATTCTGCCACGAAAGGTCCGAGTGGACTTCAACCCACCACTTGCAGGGAAGACCCTTCTCTTCGATGTAATAGTCAAGGGGATAGTGAGTGACCCGAAGGACAAGATACTTGCAGTCCTCAGAAGACGAATACCTGCACTGCCTGATGACAAATACGAGGTTTCTATCAAGGCCAAGACCATCAAGATTGAGTTCCCAAAGGAATCAAGGTACATTCAGGACTTCCAGTACGCAGAGATTGGAATCGCAATGGACTCGCTCAAGGTGATAGACTCAGCAGAGAAGGTCGAGATGCTCGTCACATACGAACGGCCCGAGCCACCAGCCACAGCTGAAACTGCTGAGTAGTCAGCTTTGGCACCACAAAGAAATGTTTTAATACGGAACACAAGAAGTCGAGTCTGTCACTAGTTCTCCTGTTTCATCTGTTTACAGGGAGTTCATTCAACATGGAACATCCAACACATTCACCGACTGAACTAAAGACTGGAACAACGACTATAGGGCTAATCGCAAAGGACTGTACCGTTTTGGCCAGCGACCAGAGAGCTACTATGGGGACTCTTATTGCAAGCAAGACCGCACAGAAGATCTACAAGATTACTGACCGAATTGGCGCTACCATTGCAGGCTCCGTAGCAGATGCACAGTCAATCATGGACATCCTGAGAGCGGAATCCAAACTGTTTGAGATTCAGCGAGGGCGGCCCATGAGGGTGAAAGCCTTGACGCGTCT
>CAYFTD010000102.1:0-3017 GCA_964345915.1 uncultured archaeon | reverse complement strand
GACACTTTCGGAGAGATCATCGCCCCCAAAGAGATCTTCGGAACCAACATCATTCATCTTCCCACGATAAAGACTCACGGTCATACTCAGATGACAGGGGCAATGAAGGACTCCTTTGGTCTCTACTTGACCAAGAAGAGACATCTGGCTCATCTGAAGATTCATGAGGTCCTCGTTGACCTCTTGTTGCTTCAGCAGACGATTTCTCATTCTGAGTTTGTTCTCACTGACGGCACAGTGGTGGGAGATGGAGACGGTCCACGCACCATGATACCCAAGATTGGCAACGTGATGTTGGCAACAAATGACATGGTAGCTGCAGATGCTGTCCAGACACGACTGATGGGTCTGAACCAGGATAGCGTTCACAAGCTCAAGATCGCGAGTGAGCTTGGTCTAGGTGAGTCGGACCCTGAGAAGATCGAGATTGTTGGCGATTTTGAAGCTTGGAAGGACCTCCCCAACTTTCATATGAATCCAGGAAAGTCACCTGTGATTGCTTGGAATAGAGGATTCCTGAGGTTCCCAGGCATGGAGACCCTGATGTTTCGCTCACCACTGATGTGGCTCCCGACCCAACTGTCCGGGTTATATCATGATGGTATCTGGCTTCCGTTGAAGGGCAGGAAATGGGTGAAGTGGTTCTTGGAGGAAACTGAGTGGGGAGAACTCTGGAAATCATATTCAGAATAGTATGGAGAACTAGGAATGGCAGTCAAAGATTACATCAAGCTCATGCGGCCTTGGCAGTGGTACAAGAACCTGCTGATATTTCTAGCTGTTGTGTTTGTCGAAGTTCCTGATCAGTGGCCATGGACAACTCTCCCGGCAGTCTTCGATTGGGTGAACTATCCGCCCCTGATCGTGGGATTCGTGGCTCTATGTCTGGTGTCCAGCGCTGGCTACATAGTAAACGACATCTCAGATATTGAGAAGGACAGTGCACATCCTGAGAAGAGGAAGAGACCATTGCCCTCAGGAGGAGCTTCGCGCAACACTGCGTTGATAGTGGCAGTAGTTCTTCTGGCGATAGGACTCTGGCTTTCATACTTCGGTATTGGTATGATTGGGGCATTCTATGGTCGTAGTCCCTATGGTGGACTCTTTCTTCTTACAGTGCTTCTGTATCTAGTGAATGCAAATCTCTACAATTACTTCATGCGGAAGTGGGCTGTGATTGATGTCGTAATCATTGCTGTCGGCTTTGTAATTAGAGCCGTTGCAGGGACTTTCATACTTGGCGTGCCGTTCACATCATGGCTAGTTGTTGGAGTATTCTTCTTTGCTCTAGTCCTTGCTTTTGGGAAGAGAAAGAATGAGTTGCAGCTACTAGGAGAAGAAGCGAAACTACACAAGCCAGTCTTCGAGAAGTACACCGATTCCATGCTTGATCAAGGCATCACGATGTCAGCGACATGGTTCGTATTGTTCTATGCTCTCTACACTTTCAACAACTTCCCCAATCCGGTAGCTCAGCCAGTAATGATGACCGTCCCGATAGCTGCTGGACTAATCCTGCGCTATGTCTACCTAGTACAAGCTGGAAGTCCTGTTGGTAGAAAGCCACATCTTGCAATAAAGGACCTCGGGATACTTGTGGGCTCATTGATATTCATAGCGACACTCGTAGTGACCATGTTCTTCTGGCAACCAATGTTTGAGTTCATCCAGACGATCTTCCCGCCACCAGAGCCACCGATTCCGTAGGTGAGAAGAATGTCCTCCAGGGTGTCATCCTTCGACATGCATGTTCACACGTCCCATTCGAAGGATGGATTCAATGATCCGAGGTCACTATTCAAGCTGATGAAGAAGAAGGGGCTCAGGGGAATGGCGCTGACAGAGCACTGGGCACCCTCAATACTGAAACCGATTTCAGAAGACGAAAGATTCCTGCTGAACGCCTGTGAGTACAAGTCATCTGACCACGGCGAGATCATTGGGCTCTTTGTCAGTGAGCCAATTGAGAATCGAACATTCGAGGAGATAGCAGAAGACATTCACGACCAGAATGCTCTGGTTGTGCTTCCCCATCCCAGAGACCCACTGCGAAAGCACACCGCGATTAGGAAGGGACTGCCCACGGAATATATCCGAAAACATGTAGACCTCATAGAGGGAATCAACTCAAGATGTATCCTTCCAATATTCAACACCTGGGCGCAGAAGTTAGCAGCACGACTTGGCAAGCCTACCACTGCTGGTAGTGACGGTCATTTCGGCAGAGAAGTGGGGCACGGGCGAACATGGCTTCAGGATATCGAAACTCATGAAGACATCTATGAGGAGCTGAAGAGAGGAAGGACTCAGATTACGGGGCACTCCTCGTTCCCCTATGTCCACATCCCTGGATTCCTCTGGCAGAGACTGAGAAGGTGGCCGCCATGAGTGAGTCCACAAGCGAGCCTGAAACCTCGACCGACTCCTTTGTGAGCCTTCGGAAAGTTGTAGTGTTCGTCCTGGCTGCAGTCGTGGTATACTTGGCCATCATGTTCTTTTTCGAGTTTGAACGAGTAGTCGCTGCCATTGCATCCATAGAATGGTGGTGGGTCCTCCCAGTCATGATGGTGCTCTCCTTTGGTAACTATCTGCTTCGATACATCAAATGGCAATACTACCTACGCCAGATTGACGTGAATCTTTCACACGCTGATAGCTTTAGCATATTCCTAGCAGGTTTCACTCTGACTACTTCTCCGGGAAAGATAGGTGAAGCCATCAAAGGCTACTTCATCAATGACTTAGATGGAACACCCATTGCTAAGACAGTACCTGTTGTGGTTTCTGAGAGAGTTACAGACCTGTTGGCAATGGTAGTCCTTGCTATGGTCGGCCTAGTGATTGGATTGTCAGGGGTGGATCAATTGACCACCGTGATTGTTCTGGGTGGCGCAGTATTACTGGGGGCAATAATCCTGGGGCAACCTAGATTCTACAAAATCTTTCTTCGAAGAATGACGTCCTTCGGGCCTCTCAAGAGATTCAAGAATAGCGTTGGACTGATTGAGGATACTATG
>CAYFTD010000101.1:0-5413 GCA_964345915.1 uncultured archaeon | reverse complement strand
AATTCACTGTGATTTCCTACTTCTCCTCTCACGACTGGTGCCATGATGTGGATTCGTTCTCCTCCATTCTCATCCAGCAATAACCTGGCAGCCGACTCAGCCGTTAGTTGCTCCATGGGTCTTTGACAGTTGACACAATGTTGTACCCCTACGTTGGCGTACAAGAGCCGCAGGTAGTCGTGAATCTCTGTGCTCGTTCCAACTGTACTTCTCGGATTCTTCGTTCGGCCTTTCTGTTCAATCGAGATTGCCGGTGGGAGTCCTGTGATCTTCTCGACCTTGGGTTTGTCAAGACGACCAAGAAAGCGTCTTGCATATGATGAGAGGGACTCAACATACCTCCGCTGACCTTCAGCGAACAATGTGTCGAAGAGAAGAGTGGACTTCCCTGAGCCGGAAGGTCCAGTGATAACGACAAGACGATCACGTGGTATCTCAACGTCAATCTTCTTGAGGTTGTGTTCCTCGGCCTTGCGCACCTTGATGTACTCTGTCATGCGCTTGACCTCCCTCGACTGCTGTCTTCCAAGATATGTCTAAGATATTCTCCAGTATAGGACTCATTGGAGGCAGCTATCTCTTCTGGTGTGCCTTCGGCGACTATGTATCCTCCCTCATCGCCACCTTCGGGCCCAAGGTCAATGATCCAGTCGGCCGTCTTCACCACATCGAGTTGATGCTCTATGACTAAGACGGTGTTTCCAAGGTCAACCAAACGATGAAGCACTTCCAGTAGCTTCTTGATGTCTGCAAAGTGCAACCCCGTTGTTGGTTCATCCAACATCAACAGTGTCTGACCTGTGGCGGGTCTTGAAAGGAACTTACTCAGCTTGACCCTCTGAGCTTCGCCACCGCTAAGAGTTGTGGCAGGCTGACCGAGCTTGACATATCCCATCGAAACGTCACAGAGTGTGCGAAGTCGTCTGTAGATTGAAGGGACTCCCGCAAAGAACTCGACTGCCTCGTCAATTCTCATGTCGAGAACGTCAGCAATGTTCTTACCCTTGAACCTCACCTGGAGGGTTTCTCGGTCATAACGGCGTCCTTTGCATTCGGTACATATCACCTGCACAGGGGGCAAGAATTGCATCTCTATGATCTCAACGCCAGCGCCTTTGCACTTCTCACATCTCCCACCCTTGACGTTGAAGCTGAATCTGCCTGGCTTGTATCCTCGAATCTTTGACTCAGGAAGGCTGGCAAACAACTCTCTCAGAGGAGTCCAGAGCCCAACGTAGGTTGCCGGATTGGAACGAGGAGTCCTACCAATGGGGCTCTGGTCAATCACAATTACCTTATCGAGTTGTTCGGCCCCTACCAGCTCATCGTGATCACCGGGCGCTGCTTCTGCGTTGTGGAACCTGCGAGCTAATTCCCGTTGTAAGGTCTCCACAATAAGGCTCGACTTCCCTGAACCTGATACTCCCGTGACACAGATGAACATACCAAGCGGTAACCTGACATCGAGGTCTTTCAGGTTGTTGTGACGAGCTCCCCTTATTTCAAGGAATCTACCATTGAACTCCCTCCGAGCCTCTGGTAGAGGTATCTGTTCTTCACCTCGGAGATATCGTGCAGTGATGGATTGTCTTGACTTCAGAACTCTGTCAATTGGGCCTGCCACTACGACCTCGCCACCCTCAGCACCGGCGCCAGGACCAAGGTCTATGACATAGTCTGCACTTCTCATGGTCTCTTCATCATGCTCCACGACAAGTACAGTGTTCCCCAGGTCACGAAGCCTCATCAAAGACTGAAGCAGTCTTTGGTTGTCACGAGCATGCAAACCTACGCTAGGTTCATCACATACGTAGGTGACACCCACTAGGTTTGAACCAATCTGGCTGGCAAGGCGGATTCTCTGGCTCTCTCCCCCAGCCAAGGTGGGAGCTGTACGATTGAGGGTTAGATAGTCAAGACCAACATCCTGAAGGAAGCCAATCCGGCCCTGTATCTCCCTGAGAATGGGCGCTGCAACCGGTTCAAGCCTTGGCTCAATCTTGACCTCTTTGAAGAACCTATCCAGCTCCTTGACTGACAACTCGTCTATTTCTGAAATTGAGCGGCCACCAAATGTCACTGCCTGTGATTCTGGACGCAGACGAAGTCCTTTGCAGACAGGACAGGCTCTTTCTGACATCAAGCGTTCAATGTCTCGCTTTCTTCCCTCCGACCTAGTCTGGCGATATATCCGCTGTTGACGCGGGATGAATCCCTCAAAGGTCCTCTTGAAGTGACCCTCCCACTTGACCTCATAATCTTGATTACTGCTTGACCAAGAGTCCTCATACTTCTCAGTTGTCCCCCAGAAGATGATCTGTTTCTGCTCTTCTGTCAGGTCCTTCCACGGCGTGTCTAGGGTGAACCCATAGTTCTTTGCAACCTTCCTGAACATGCGTCGTCGAAGGACCCAGTTGTCTGGGACCATTGCCCCCTCATTCAAGGATAGTTCTGGGTCTCGAATGAACTTCTTCGGATCGAACTCTCGTACAACTCCAATACCAGTGCAGTGCGGACAAGCACCCTGAGGGGTGTTCCACGAGAAGATTCGCGGTTCCATCTCCGGCATGCTGATACCGCAATCGATGCAGGCGAATTGCTCAGAAAGCGTCAAATCCCCATTGTCCTTTGCGACGGTGACAACCCCCTCGGCCATTTCCAGAGCGGTTTCCACTGCCTCTGAGATTCTTCCTCTTTCTGATGGCTTGACTCGGACACGATCAATGACAACTTCGATGGTGTGCTCGAAGTAGCGATCAAGGGACATACCATCTTCGATCTCTATGAGCTCTCCATCCACTCTGGCTCTAATGAAGCCCTTCTTTGCAAGGTCCCGGAACTCCTTTCGGTACTCTCCTTTTCGGCCCCTCACAATCGGGGCCATAATCATCACACGGGTGCCCTCTTTAAGTTGGAGAACACGATCCACCATCTGTTGGGAGGCCTGTGGTTCGATTCTCTTCCCACATTCAGGACAATGCGGCACTCCGACTCTGGCAAATAGAAGCCTGAGGAAGTCATAGATCTCCGTAATGGTTCCTACTGTGCTCCGGGGATTGCGACCTACACTCTTTTGGTCAATAGAGATTGATGGCGAGAGGCCTGACATGAAGTCAACCTTTGGTTTCTCAAGCATACCCAAGAACTGACGAGCATAAGGTGAGAGGGACTCGACGAACCTCCGCTGGCCTTCTGAGAAGATAGTGTCATAGACTAAGCTTGACTTCCCCGATCCACTGACACCCGTCACGACCGTCAGGGTGTTCTTTGGAATCTCACATGATATGTGTCTCAGGTTGTTCTCGGCAGCGCCCACGACCATGATGGACCTAGGACCATCTGAACTGGTGGAAGTGACCTCTGATTTCTTTCTGGTCGCTGCCTTCATTCTTCGTAACCCTCTATCCTGTTCCTCAGTTCTGTGATCTCATCGCGAAGCTTCGCTGCCTTCTCGAACTCCAAGTTTCTCGCCGCCTCCTTCATCTGCTCCTCCAAGTCGATGATGTAGTCAGCAAGCTCCTCCATCTCGAAAGGCTCGAAGTCATCAATCTTCATTTGAACTGTAGACTCTCTGGTCTTTATCCCTTGAGCAATGTCTTGGATCGTCTTCTCAATTGAGGTCGGGACTATGCCGTGCTCTTGGTTGTAGCTTAGCTGATAGGCTCTCCTGCGATTGGTTTCATCTATTGCGCTTTGCATCGCAGTGGATACTCGATCCCCGTACAGCACTACGCGTCCATGTACGTTTCTGGATGCTCGACCCATTGTTTGAATGAGGGCCCAGTCAGTTCTGAGGAATCCTTCTTTGTCTGCATCAAGAATGGCTACGAGAGCTACCTCAGGAAGGTCGAGGCCCTCTCGCAAGAGATTGATGCCAACGAGTACATCGAACTTCCCTTGGCGAAGCTGTCGGACAATCTCGATCCGTTCCACCGTCCCGATATCAGAATGAAGGTATCTCGCCTTGACTCCTGCCTCTATCAGATACTCACTTAGCATCTCTGCAGTCTTCTTCGTCAATGTCGTAACTAGAACTCTGTTGCCAAGGGCAACAGTTCGCTTAATCTCTCCCAGCAGATGATCAACCTGACCTACGACTGGTTTGACCGTAACATCTGGGTCAAGAAGGCCGGTCGGCCTCAATAGCTGCTCAACGATCTGGTGACTTACTCTTCTCTCATACGGACCAGGAGTGGCAGTGGTGTAGATGACGTGTTTCATGTACTGCTCGAACTCGTCAAGTTTGAGAGGCCTGTTGTCAAACGCTGATGGTAGTCTGAATCCATAGTCAACAAGATTCTGCTTTCGTGAGAGGTCACCGTGGAACATTCCTCGAATCTGCGGCATGGTCATGTGACTCTCATCTATTATCATTAAGAAGTCCTCAGGAAAGTAGTCCAACAGTGTATAGGGCTTCTCTCCAGTGCTCCGGGCGTCGATGAAACGGGAGTAGTTCTCGATTCCTTGGCACATGCCGGTCTCTCTTAGCATCTCAAGGTCATAGAGCGTTCGGCGTTTGAGACGGTCAGCCTCGACAAGCTTCCCCTCCTTCTTGAACCAGTCAACACGCTCATGCATCTCCTGCTCAATCTCTTCCAATGACTCGAGTATCCTTTCGTGGCGGGCGATATGATGTCGTGCCGGGAAGAGCTCGGTCCATTTCGAATCGAAGAGTCTTCTTGAGGTGAGTCGGTCCATGACTGAGATTCTCTCGATTGTGTCCCCGTCCATCTCTAACCTCAGATAGTTCTCCCAAGCGGCTGGGACTACGTCTATGACATCTCCTCTTACACGAAATGAGCCAGAGTTCAGCTCCATGTCATTCCGATCAAACTGCATAGCGACAAGTCGTTCTAAGAGAGTCCTTCGGTCGATTTCGCTCCCGACTTCAACCATAGTACGGAAATGGTCATACTCCGTTGGGTTGCCTACTCCGTATATGCAGGACACAGATGCAACGACTATCACATCGTTCCTTGATCGTAGAGAGTGTGTGCTCGAATGTCTGAGGCGTTCAATCTCCCTATTGATGTCAGATTCCTTCTCAATGTACATGTCCTTCGAAGGAACGTAGGCCTCTGGTTGGTAGTAGTCATAGTAGGACACATAGTACTCAACACCGGCATCAGGGAAGAACTGCCTGTATTCAGAGGCAAGCTGCGCTGCCAGGGTCTTGTTGTGAGATATGACAAGAGTTGGCTTGTTGTAGACCTCAATCACATTTGCCATGGTGAAAGTCTTGCCTGAACCAGTAACTCCCAGCAGTGTTTGATGCTGAAGACCGCTCTCGAGACCCTCCACTAGTTTGTCAATGGCCTGCGGTTGGTCGCCTGTGGGCCTGAAAGGAGCAACTAGCTTGAACTCTTCCATCTGCTCTGCCTCGCCTCGTTCGGGCTCTCACCTGAACTCAAGT
>CAYFTD010000100.1:0-9270 GCA_964345915.1 uncultured archaeon | reverse complement strand
CTTGCATCTTTTCGAATACTGATGGATTCTTCATGATGTGAGGTAGTACATTGCCAAGGATGTTCACTATTCGTGTTGAACGACTGTCCTTCACAATTCCAACCAGAGTTGTGTTCTTCTTCTCGGCCTTATGATAGAGTTGTCTATACAGTGCCATTACTTCCTGAAACTTCCCGAACGCTGCCGATCCAATCTGGGGACGGTCTCGGGGATGATGGAAGAGTGAGCCGTCTACTAGAATCAAGTCAACACGGAACTCGTCAAGTACAGAGAGCGTGACCCTGAGTTCTGTTGCGATGCGTTCCAACGATGCCAATTGATCTAATTCCGGGCCTTGAAGAGTCAACATTACTGGCTTGACATTTGGTTCTGGAAATGCACTTGGAAAGAAATCGACTCGAGGACCCTCTTCTGGTCCAAAGTGAAAGACAACAGCAACTCCACGTGTCAGAACTAGGTCCATCGACCTGAAACGTCGTCTAATCAGACCGCCGTCTATGCCAGCAATCCTTAGACCTGACAGACTTGTGGGCTCTATCTTCTTGGAGAACGTGGTTTCTACTGCTTCTGCTGCGAGAGCAGGATACCGACCAAGGTCTAGTTCCTCTCTTATCTGTTTCAAGACCGCCCCGAATCTCATACGGGTCTTCTCGACCTTCTCTATTTCCTCAACTAGAGTGGCAAGCATCGAGTCGAGGTTTCGGTCCACTATGCATTCCCTCTCAGCTTCTTGTGTTCGAGAGCTGCTCTAATAAGGCCCAAGTAGAGCGGATGCGGCACTCCAGGACGTGATCTAAACTCAGGATGAAATTGCACTCCAATCCAGAAGGGGTGACTGACTAACTCTATTGCGTTGATGATCTCACCCGTTGAATCATGTGCTGAAACCACCAATCCTTGTTCCTTCATCCTGCTGATGTACCGGTCAATCAGATGGAATCTGTGTCTGAATCTCTCTCTTGTACGTGTTTCTCCATAGACGTCATGCAGTCTTGTCCCTTTGACAATTGTGACCTCATGGCCACCTAGGCGCATTGTTCCACCTTTGTCGGTGATTAGCTTCTGTCCATCCATCAAGTCCACTACCGGGTACAGACTATCAGCGTCAACCTCTGTCGTGTGGGCTCCGTCCCAATCCATGATTCTTCTGGCGAATGCAACAGTGCCTAGCTGTGCACCATAGCATATGCCTAGGAAGGGAATTCTCATGTCAAATGTCAGTGCGGCAGCACAAATCATACCCTCCACACCGCGCTCTCCAAAGCCTGGAGTCAAGAGTACGCCGTCCACTTCTCTCAGGGCCTCCGAAATGGCTTCTTCGTCACAGCGTTCTTCGGTTCGAATCCACCTTATTTCGACCTTTGCCCCGCATGCTGCACCTGCATGAGACAAGGCTTCATTGATGCTCTTGTATGAGTCACTTAGTGTCGTATATTTGCCTGGCATGGCAATGACTACGGTTTCTGAGCATGCTTCAAAGGACTGTACTATCTTGCGCCATTCATCAGTTGAGGGCGTCCGCGGCTCAAGTCCAAGATGCTCTGTGAGAATGTTTCCAAGATCCTGCTCCTCAAAAGAGAGAGGAAGCCGGTACACAACCGGAATATCAGGATTCGATATGACGCGCTCCTCGGGGACGTTGCAGAATAAGGCGATCTTCTGCTTTGCGGCGTCCGGGAGTTCTTTCTCAGCTCTCGAAACTATGATGTCGGGTTGTAGACCGAGTCCCTGAAGAGTCTTGACACTATGTTGCGTTGGCTTGGTCTTGAACTCACCAACAGAAACAACATACGGAACGAGAGTCACATGGACAAGGGCCACCTTCCCTCGTCCTATTTCACTTGTCAGTTGTCTGACTGCTTCAAGGAATGGCATAGCTTCGATATCGCCGACCGTTCCTCCAATCTCTACTAACAGTACGTCAGGCTGTTGTTCCTCGACTACATTCCATATTCTGGTCTTGATTCTGTCAGTCACATGTGGAATTATCTGCACTGTCCTACCCAAGAAGCTCCCTTTTCGCTCTCCGAGGATCACGGATGTGTAGATTTGGCCGGAAGTTATGTTCTGAAAAGGGTGAACCTCCATTCCAGTAATGCGCTCATAAGTTCCAAAATCAAGATCAATCTCGGATATATTGAATTCAAATCCCTCAGCAGGACTGAATGTCCATGTCTGATCTGTTACGAAGATCTCACCGTGTTCAATCGGATTGAGTGTTCCTGGATCTATGTTCAAGTAGGGGTCAATCTTGATTATGCTGGTGTTGTACCCCCGAAACTGTAATAGCTTAGCAATTGAGGCCGTTGTGACACCCTTTCCAATACCGGAGAGCACCCCCCCTGTGACAAAGACAAAGCGTGTTCCATTACGATTCGAGTTCAAGTACGACTCCTCAACACGTCAAGTATCTTGCACATTGATTGTCAATGGGACCTAAGACTGATGCCGCAGTCACATGGGTTCGTATAAATCGTTCGTTGGAGTCAGGCTTCATCTCATCGTTATTCGGCTTCATGAGATGGGCTGAGTGAGGACGCTGGCTCGCATTGCATCGCGGAAGAGATGTTGAAAGGCTTCAAGGATGTTGAATCCTTCCTTCGCTATGCTTCTGAAAACAGGTACAGAGAGAGGCAGCTTCAGGTGCGACCTAATTAGCTCTTCTTGCACTGCTCCACGAAGATATTGTTTGTTTAAACACACCACAATGGGAAGAGGTCTCTCCTCTTCTGCTACTAGCGTCATAAGCTCATTCCAACTCGCCAGGTTCTCGTCCAGTAGATGCTCCTGTGAATCGACCATGAATATGACCCCATCCGCGCCCACCAGGACAACCTCCCTAGTTGACCTATAGAAGTCCTGCCCTGTTGCGGACCATACATGAGCATTGATTGTCCAGGTGTCACCGATGGGAAAAGGAATTGTGCCAAAGTCACAGAACATTGTTCTCCCAATGGTGTTCTCGATTGATGTTAGCTTATCTGCATAGTCGAGGCTCAGGAACAGCCATCTGATTGCTGTAGTCTTTCCACTCATTGCTGGTCCAAAGAACACTATCTTAAGACCCACTGATCGTGTTCCGTAGTCAATAATCATCCCATTTTTCTCCTGTTTTAGGTCCCCCACATACTGTCCACCCACGCTCCTAGTCCAGATAGAGCACCAGATTTCACGCAATCTGAGAAATCTTCATGCCATTCAGAGCGGATGAAACGAATCAGGTCTGACATGCCTCCTCCCTCCCAGCCAATGGCTTCGTATAGGTTCCTTTCAGTGAGAGTTGTAGAGGCACCTAGTTCTCGCGCTAGACGGATTCTAGAGAGAAGAGTGACAGCCCTCCGGGCCGCATGGACGTAGTTGCTGACTTCCTCATCGAACACATCATGTGTCAGCTTCTCGGATTCGTCATCCAGTTTCAGAACCGCATCTAGGATGTGATTGGATACATTGAGTCCGCGGAGTGACTTTCTCAGAAGTCTTCGAATCCTCTCGAGAGCTTGTCGCTTCCTTGTGAGGATCTTACTCACAATCTTCTTCTCAACATCAAGGCTGCTGACACATGGTTCTACTAGAGAGAAAGTCATCGATGATGGCGAAGTGACTCTGAGTAGCCCACAATTCTGTGAGTGTTGCAGCACGCGGTGTATGACTGTCTGCATGAGTTCTTCGTCCACATGAATTCCTAGTACGTTTGCTCCGATAGGGATTGCCAGAATCCAGCCCATGAAACGACTTATGCGTTCAATGGCCAGTCTCAGGTTAGAAGATAGACCACAGACCACAGTTCTACTGACCTCATAGTTGTGCTTCTCTTCCTCCCAGACAGAGAGAAGTTCTCCTTCAGATGTGAAATCACGCCAGAAGACCAACTTGTGATGGTGAGGACAGAGCGATGTTAGACTCTCAGAGATGTCATCAACTAGCTCGACATCTTGACCTGTCACAAGAATCGGGATACGGTTCAACACTGAGTTCAACAGAAGTGGAAACCCATCTCCTAGGAGTTCTATCATTCGCATTATAGAATACGTCATGGTTCTCGCCTCGCCATTAGAACTCCGTTCTCAGACCCTCCTGCCAGAAGTAGCTCTTTGAGATCATCAGGTACGGCTGGTTTCATTACTGCGGCAGTGTTCAGAACTCTCTTGATCTCCTCAATGTAGTGCTTTAGGAGCAACCTCATGAGACCGAGTTTCTGACCGTTTCGATTTACCCACATACTGAACACACCATTTGGCACAGCGTAGGTGAAATGTCGAGTGTTCCCAGCTTCACAGAGAACTGTCTGGAGATTGCTGTTTCTCAGAGTTCTGACCACACGTTCAGAAGCATCGTGGAGGGCAAACGACATCGCGGCAAGCCTATCGTTTGTAAACCCTTCAAGAGAAACTCTAACGCCTCCGCTTAGAGAGAGAAAGACTGAGTCGATGTCAGGGATACTGTCATGTATTTGTCGCAAAAGAGCCCTTAGGGTCAAAGCTTGAGAACGATCGAGTGAGATTATTGACCTCGAAACAGAGTAGGTTGTGTTTTGTCCCTCTGCTACAGAAAAGCCACTCAATACCTTCTGTGTTTCATCAGTGCTATAGGAACGCAGTGGTGGCAGCCTGCCATCAACATGTTGGCGTAGTAGAAATGATACACGAGACAGGCTGTCCTTCATCTCTATGAATAACGCAGCTAGGTTGACTCGAGGTGCAGTCGTAACTGTGAGGAAGTAGTCTGAATCGTTAGGAAGAGATGCCAAGAAGACCTTTGATGTTTCAGACTCCATTAGGAGATACTTGAAGTCGCCATGGATAAGTCTAGCAACGCCATAGATTGCACAGGTTGATGCTGCAACTGCAAACACCTCCTCTTTGCTAAACCAGACCCCTGCACTTGCGACTGGAAGACCGTCCTTCTGGATTAGAACTACGTTCTCAACGCCTGTGATCATTTTGATGTTCTGCAGTGTTTCTGTCAGCTCGTCGGTCAATAGTCCTGCTCCGGACCCGGTTGACGGTCCAAAGTAGAATTTCTGAACTTACTATATAACCTCCACACAGGCCGTAAGTCCTCGTTTCTATTGTTCAGTGGCTATTTGCCCGTTGAATGTCACATGTGTATCAGTGCCGTGTCAGGTAGTTCTTGGAATATCTCCCTTGCTGCATGACCGACTTTGCTTCTATTCCGGTCAAATGTATATACTCTGATCACGTCGAGGTATACTTTCATCATTTCAGCAATGTTCGAGTATTCAGAGAGATTGTGCGGTATTTTCTTGCCCTCAATCCTCTCAAAGATTCGAATTTCCATTGGGTTCAGTTGATGTGGATTGTATGGAACAGAAGGCAAAGTTGGAACGTCTACGATTACCTCATCTGGTGGAACCCCTGCGCTTGATGCTATCTCATCTTGGATGCTCTCTCGGACCCTGCGCTTGGTGAGAATTCTGGACACGAACCGGTCTTCCGTGTGCAAGACCTTCTCAAAGACGGATTTGTACAGAACGCGTGAGTCCAACATGTTCACGATTGTGACCGCCTCCTTAGCATCCTCCGATTCTTTGGGATCAATTCTCCTGATTCGAGAAATCAGTGACATATCATCTAGAGCAAAGAACTCCTCTGGAGTGGAGAAACTTGTAAGTCCTAACACGTTGTCAGCGGCATTCATCAGCTTGACCAACATCACTTCGACGCTTCGCACTGTCTTGTGATAGTACACATTCAGGAACATCTCGTATCTTGCTACTAGAAATGCCTCAAGAGCTCCACGAGCGGCCAAGTCGAACTCAAGTGTCAGGTCATCCGAAACTTCTAGACTGTTGATTAGACGATGAATATCAACAAGCCCGTAGTTGACGCCACAGTAGAATGAGTCGCGTATCAAATAGTCCATCTTGTCGGCGTCTACCTGCCCAGCAACAATTGAGCTAACAACCGCATCTGTCTTCTTCTTGCGTCGTCCACGGACTAGATTGGCTATTCGGTTCTTGGATACTCCGCCGTCTTCCAAAAGATCACCAATCTCACTCTCACGAATGATCCATTCAGTGACGTCTTCGTGGTTCCAACCTCTCTTCTCTATCAGTGACTCCTCAAAGACATGGCTGAACGGACCATGACCAATATCATGGATAAGGGCGGCGATTCTCACCTCTTGGAGGGCTTCCTCTCCAAGCTTCACTGAGCTTAGCAAGCGTCTACCTGTAAGTCCTGCCAAGTGCATTGCTCCTATACAGTGTCCAAAACGTGTATGTTCTGCCGTTGGATAAACGAAATGTCCACCAGACAGCTGTTTGATTCGTCTCATCCGCTGATAGGGAGAGGAATTGACTATTCTAACCTCAATCTCTGACAGGCTAATGAAACCGTGAATGGGGTCATTAATCTCCATGATGAAGTTCATTGACGTCCCTCCTAGAATCTACATTTGCGGATTGAACGACCGGATTTCTCTGATTAGACTGTCTGCTTTCAGGTGTGAAACACAGAGTGGTAGGTGAATGCTATCTGCGATTCTGACAGCAAGAGGGTCAAGCTCCTTTACTCCTTGGAGTATCACAACCGCGGGCTTGACGGCACTTGATGTCCCAATCTGACTTGCTTTTATCGCTACCATTGGAGAACGTCCTGTCGAAACGTTGGTGAGAATAGCAGCTCTTTGAGTGGTTCCTCCGTACAAGCGAAGTAGCTGCTGCGGGGTAAGACTGACGATTGCCTTCACGCTGTCGAGAGCAGTATAACCGTAGATATCACGGTCAAGTAAGCTATTATGTGTGAGTATTCTGCAATCCAGTTCGTCAACAAGCAGTCGCGCGGGAACAGGTAGTCCGAATTCTCGACTATCAAGTATCGCATCTGATGCAATCTCTGGCGCCACCAACTTCTCAAGTGCCATGGCTACACGGCCGCCATTGACTGCATCCATTTCTAGCAGGCCCTCCACAAACCGTCTTATGGTTTCAACACGAGGAGACTTCCTTCTTCCACTCTCATAGTCGCTTATTACAGATGGGGACACTCCAAGATGATTTGCCAAGTGTTTCTGAGAGATCTGGAAACGCTCTCGCCAGCGTCTCATGATTGCACCGGGGTCGTTCTCTGCAAGGCAGATCTCGCCAGCCATGGCCTCTGCCAGCTTCTGAAGCTCCTCACTTCGCTCCATACTTGGAATCCCACGGGCGTCGCTGATAAGACTTGTGTAGAAGCTACGCAATGAGTCTGTCAATTGATGACAGACTTGACGTGTCGACAGTTGTATCTTGATGCATACGCACCGAAGCACTCAAAGAGGGATGGGCATTCAGGGTGCTCGGTCAGAGGCCATGTTCTACATATTTCTGGTCGGTACAGCAGGTTCAGGAAAGTCGCTTCTCACCTCTACCTTGGAGAAGTGGTTGATAGGGTCTGAGATGAGCGTTGCTATCGTCAACCTCGACCCAGGGGTCGACGACCCGCCATACACCAGTGATGTTGACATTCGAGAGTACGTCGACTACGGTGAGGTAATGAATAGATTTGGCCTTGGTCCGAATGGTGCGTTAGTAGCTTCGTTGGATATGGCTGTGAGCCATGTGAATGATTTGCGGGATGAGATATTCGAACTGGGTCGGGACTACGTCATAGTCGACTGCCCCGGACAGATGGAGCTCTTTGCCTATCGCAACTCGGGCCCTATGATGGTGACTAGTCTAAAGGACCGGGACCCGGCAGTTTCGCTATACCTACTTGATTCGAATATCGCCCGTTCTCCGACGGGATACCTCTCATCGATGCTGCTTGGAATCTCAATAAGCATCCGCTTTGGTCTTCCGCAGCTGAGCGTTCTGAGCAAACCGGACATCTTGATGGATGAGCAGATAGAGGAGATTCTCAGTTGGTCAACCGATACGTACGCGTTAGAAGAGGCATTGCACAGTGTTTCAGAGGGGCTTCTTCGAGAGTATTCTGAGGCGATATTACGTATGTTAAACGAAATCGGGGCGGGTACCACGCTCCTACCGGTGTCTGCCAAGCTTGTGACAGGAGTAGAAACTCTATATGGCGAACTACAGCGCACGTTCTTGGGTGGAGACAATCTCATTGTTTGAGTGGGGAGATCCAGTTGGCTCGTTATTTTGCGTATGTTTCAGGCGAGAACTCCGAGCTTGCAAGAGCAGAGCTTGATTCACTGATTCGTATTCGAGATAGTAAGGCGTCTTTGACGTGGACTGGGCCTCTAGCGCTGATAGAAACTCATTGTGAGCCCTCGTCATTTCTACTTGACAGAGCGGCTATGATAAGAGAGGCCGGATCCGTAATGGCTGAAGGAAACTCCTCAGACGATACAATGAATTGGATACAAGATGACGTCTTGAGAACTAATGTTGATTCTTCAGATTCATTCTCTGTACGAAGCAAGTCTCTGACTGGTAGCAGAGAGATTGAACGTCGGGATGGACTGACTGCGCTCTTGGGAGAACGCATACGGCGGGTAACACGAGCAAGGGTTTCATTGGAAAGTCCTGATGTCAAGATACTTGTCGTCCTTACGCCTTCAAAGACACTAGTCTGCAAATCAAGAGAGTCTCTTCTACGACGAGTGCTGAGGCTCAGAGAGCCAGGGAAGAAGGCCTTCTTTCATCCTTCAATGATGAATTCGCAGTTAGCGAGAGCTATGTGCAATATTGCTGGTATTCAACCGGGAAACTCAGTTCTCGATCCATTCTGTGGTGCCGGAGGGATATTGTGTGAGATTGCTGCACTAGGTGCTAAGGCAATTGGAATGGATCTCAATTGGCGCTTGCTAAGGGGCGCATTGACTAATCTCTTTGAAATATCGCTGGGTGATTCGTCTCTGATTCAAGCTGACACAAACTTGTCTCCCATAGGGAAGCAGAAGCTTGATTGTATTGTCACTGACCCGCCATATGGCAGGATAAGTTCGACTCGTGGAGAGGAAGCAAATCGGCTCGTCAAAGCCTTCTTACAGAGAGCTCCTGACATGATTCGGAGCGGTGGTCGCTTGTGCATAAGTGGAAGTAGTGGCATGAGGTTGGGAAACATGGTAGGTGAACTGGGGTTCGACGTTGTATATCGCATAGCAGTTCATGTACACAGCGGTCTCACACGTGACATCATTGCTGTGCAGTTTTAGCCGCTTATGATGTTTCCATTCTTCGTGGGCGGTGTGAACCATGTAAGGAAATCATGGAACTCGGTTTCCTGTTCAAACTCGATCAAAACCTCGATAGACCCCAGAGGAGGGTCCTCTTGTCTATCATCAATCAGTCTTAGTTTTCCA
>CAYFTD010000099.1:0-2531 GCA_964345915.1 uncultured archaeon | reverse complement strand
TTCTCTCTAGGCCGCTCAGATAGCAATATCATGTTGCGCGGCCATGTGGACAAACTTCGACTTTGGATGGAAACATCGAAAGTTCTTCCTCGTAGCAAGTACAAGACCGAAACCGTACCTGTCCCCGAGATACCCTATCCACTCTTTGCTCCTGTAAACCCCTAAGCAATGGAAACCAGCCTCTGGAAAGAAGGACGAATCTGATGAGGTTTCCTTCAATTCACTGAGAATCCTCTCAGGAACTCAAGAAGATAGAATCCCACATTCTCCTATACTTGATACGTTCTGCTGCCGCCACCACGTCTCCGGACAACTACGAGTAGTACTATCCAGAACAGTGTATAGATCACGAAGAACCAGTCACCTGGGCCCCAGGGAATCCATTGCTGTAGTGGGGTCGAGAAGAGCTGGTCAAAGAAGCCGAAAATGTATTGGAAGAATGTGTCCATATACTCAGGTTGTGCGAACTGCAATTGGAATCACCCATGGTACATTGTCAGTTGGGTATCACTCTGTTGTACGCCTTCTGACTTGTCAGTCTTGTAGGTTTGTATCACGTACTTAGAACTTAACGTTAGAGGTTACTTAAGAAAATGTGTTGGGTATACTCCAGACTCCTGACATCATGCTACGACTCAGCCGAATCCATTCTCTCTTTGAATTCACCTCTAAGCAGTCCATAGTAGTACATACCCCAACGTTCTCCATCACTTATGCCGCACTCTCGATGGTGTCCCTCTCTCAAAAGACCCAAGCGTTCTGCTAGTTTCCAACTTCTCTCATTATTATCGCGCGTGATGACTATCACCTTGTGGGCATTCAAGTCATCGAAGATGAAATCAATGGAACGTCTAGCGGCCTCAGTTGCAAGGCCTCTGCCTTGATACCCTTGGTCCAAGAAGTACCCCAATTCAAAGGATGGAACCTCCCACTTCTTGGGTTCTATCCAAATCTCACCAATGTACTCGTCGTTGGACTTGAGCCAGATGCCCATCACAAACCTCTCGCGAGCCGTCCATTCCGCAGCATGTCTTCTGGCCTTGATCTCGGCGTCTTTCTCGGTGTTTATGTTCTTGACCTCTTCTGCATGTTCCATGAGCAGCTCCCGGTTGTTGTTCCTCTGCAGCAACCCGTACAGATGACTTCCATCTCCTTTGGCATACTTCCTTACAACCACTCTGTCCGATTCCAGTAGCGATGGTATCTCAAGTAGGAGCTTGTGCATGATGAGAGTGACCTCCCTGTGAGTCAATGCTAGAGCATGTCCTCGACCTAAAAGTGCGCTGTTCGACACTACTACGAAGTCCCTTCGAATAATCCCGGAGTCAAAGTTCGAGCGGATTCTAGAGATGTATTGGCTCTCCCGGAACCTTCGGGAACAACGTTATCTCCCGAATGTGCGATCGTCTGGCCAGAAAGCGCACAAGTCTTTCAATACCTAGGCCTCCGCCAGCACTAGGACCTAGCATGCTGGCATTGGCAAGTTCAAGATAAGGGATGAAAGCCTCAAGCTGCAGCTTTCTCTCTTTCAGTTTTCTTACGAGTATTTCATACTTGTAGTCCCGTTCTCCGCCAGAGAGCGCCTCACCAAACCCATCAGGGTAGAACATGTCATAGTTCACATAATGTCCTCTTCGCTCCTCTTCCTCTCTGTCGTAGAACTCTCTCTCGAAGTCGGTTATCCAGAACAGGTCCTCTTCGACACGAGAGATCTGGGACTCGAACTCTGGCCCTAGTTCCGATCGGAGGTCCCAGCTTGAATATACACGAAATGGTTTCCTTGGGATTTTGATGTCAGATTCCAATTTCGTTAGTTCCTCCCCACAAGTGTCCTTCACTCTTTTGAAGACATGAATCATCAAGTCTTCCATTAATGATCTGAACTGCTCTGCTGTTGCATCCTTGATCTCTATGTCCAGTTGCGAGAACTCCAGAAGATGACAGTCACTCTTTATTCCTTTCTCTAATCGAACATTCGGGGACACTATGTATACTCCCTTTACATCCATAGCAGAAACTGCAATCTGCTTATGCATAATCATGCTCTTTGTGAGCTGGAGTTTCTGATTGAGGTACTCAATAGAGGCGTCATAGACAGGGTGGCTCAACGGGTCAGTGATCGGGGACACAATCACTGGCATGAGCTGAAGGAGGCCCTCCTGATGTAGAAACTCATGAATTGCAAGCAGTGCCTCGGTCTGTATCCTCAGTATCTCAGCGATACTTTCACACTCTTGTAGATGTGACATAACCGGTTTCAAGGTTGGTGACTGGGTCATCTTCATCACGTACAGGGTTTACCCTACTCGAGAGAGGAACCAAAGAAAAGGTCTTGCCAGAAAAGTCGGAAGATATAGCAAGAATAACAATAGGACTATAAGGTAAATGGAATGATTTTCCATCATGAGCGGGTTGAATGGTAAGGACTACCAGATTCTTACACTCCTCAAAGAGAACTCCCGAATGACGACAAAGGAGATGTCTGAGAAACTCGAGATTCCTCAAACGACTGTCCACAACCGAATCAAGAG
>CAYFTD010000098.1:0-7730 GCA_964345915.1 uncultured archaeon | reverse complement strand
TACTCTATCTCTTCCACAACTCTGCCTTGAGTTTCTCGTGGTCCTCCACGATGGTTTCAAGGCATTTGAACAGCCGGCTTGCTTCATCGATCGAAAGAAGAAAGGCCCCCTTGATATCTCTGTCTTCACCAAGAGAGAGGCGAACCTTGCCATCATTCACCCATCCCTCATCGGTCTTTTCCGGGGATTGGAGCTGAACTTCAAGCCATGTTCTCCGTGTCGCACCTGTCTGACGGTCATCGAAGAAATGTTTGATCTGAAGTCGGCGTTCGTAAATCCTAGGCTTATCACCCATCTTTCAAAGCACCTCTATCAAGTAGCAGGTCTTTGCACCTGCACCATGCTCACATTCGTGTGTGAGGATATTTCTTCATTTCTCGGAAATACCGAGTTATGGCCGTTTTTTTTGGGGCCTTGTCAGTGCGTCGTACTCAAGAAAAGCCTTATCTGAAAAGCTGAGTCAATCGGGGCTGGCGGCCGCTCACATGGATAAGAACCGTAGACTCACCATCCAGAGATTTGCTTCGACAATCATCATCCTGATGCTTGTGCTACCGACGCCGTTGCTTGTTGTTGAAGGGAGTACTCAAGCATCGGTTCCTAGTTCCATCATTGATCCACGCTTGAACGCAGCGATGATGAACTCCAAGCAAACTGAGGTTCTGCCAATAGTCGTTCAGTTCCCTAAAGGATCTGCACCAGAAACAATGCACCGTAAGATATCTCGTCTTGGACTTGAAGGAGTCATCCTGCGTCATGCCTTCAGTCTCATACCTGTTATTTCACTCTATGCGAGGATTTCGGATATTGAGTCCTTGGCAGAGTTGGAAGGGGTATCCGGAATCGCTTTAGACATAGTCAGGACTGCAACCGCAGAGCCGAGTTTCGGCTACGAGAGTCTCAGCAATGGTGCTGGTTATGAACACTTCACAGAAACACTGGATGCAACAGGCATGTGGAGCCAAGGCTACTTCGGAAATGGCACAGTAGTGGCTGTTCTAGATACAGGCGCCCAGAGGGACCACCCCGATCTTGAAGGGAAGATCGTTGGATTTGAGGACTTGATAGGGTCTGGAGTCCTTTCCTACGATGATAACGGACATGGAACAGCATGTGCCTGGAACGTAGTCGGAACGGGAGCAGCCAGCAGCGGGAATTTCACGGGAGTCGCCCCTGGTGCAAGCTTGTTGATTGTGAAAGTACTAGACCAGGATGGACAAGGATCGGATACTATCATAGCCCAGGGAGTTGAGTATGCGGTTGCGCAAGGAGCAGATGTAATCAGCCTCAGCCTTGGAGGGCCTTGGATTGACAGTCAGATCATAGTCGACCCTTCGGTGCAGGCTGTCAGAGAGGCTGTTTCCGCAGGTGTCGCAGTGGTCGTGGCCTCCGGGAACTCTGGTCCGGCACCGTTCTCAGTATCCTCACCTGGGTATGCCGATGAAGTCATTACAGTAGGAGCATCTTCAGACTCGGCTGGAGCAACTGCGTTCAGCAGCCGTGGACCGGTAGAGCGTCAGAACCTCCTGCCGCATGGACGATTCACTAAACCTGACATTATGGCTCCGGGCTCAGACGTGATTTCTGGACGTTTGCATAGCTCCGACCCCTTTGAGTATCCAATCTATGAGGAGTCGACCTATGGCCCGAGCTATACTCAGTGGTCTGGAACGTCAGCATCAACAGCACAGATAGCTGGACTCGTAGCAATCCTGAAACAGAAGTACGCCAGTCTCACTCCACTCCAAGGAAAGCTGGCTCTGATGGCGACTGCTAAGGACTTAGGTGCCGACTCAATGGAACAGGGGTGGGGATTGGCAAATGTCACAGCGGCCTCTAATCTGCTGAATTCCTCCTCAGGACAGCTAACTTTGATGACTCCAAGAAGATATCCGACTCTTCCGGGAGCATCAACAGTACTTGTAATAGGGGAAGACAGGCCTGACCAGAACATCACCATAATGTCCACTGTCAATCTTGGAACCGCGGAGCTTGTACCTTCAGGAAACGCGAGTCAGTTTGTGAATGCTCAAGAGGGAACGTTCACTGTCAACGCTGGCTATTCCTTCGTGAGTGTTGGATTGAATATGCCTGATGAGCTACCTCTGAACGCTACAGGATTCTACACCGGATCGCTGACTCTGGTTTCAGGCGGTATGAACGTAACAACAATAGATCTGGAGCTCACGATTACTACATACGGCGGGAGATTGCTCGCTGACATGGCCCATCACGACGCCGACGTAGATGATCCGGGCTTCTACAGCTACTTCCGAGAGTATCTTAGACAACAGGGTGTAGTCTTAGAAGAGTTCGGTAGTAGTGCCATCTTCGCGCGAGACAGCATCGATAGTGGCGATCTGGCAACCACAGAGACATTCATGATCATGGACACTGAGCTTCCGTATGGGCAGTCTGAGATAGAAGCACTGCACCAGTTCGTTCTGGATGGAGGGACCTTGCTTGTCCTCTCAGAATTCTACAACACCACGAGTGGGGAGGCACTCTTCGGCATTGACTCCTACAACGAGATACTTCAGCCCTATGGGATTCAGTGTGAGAGATTCGGGATCGGTGAAGGTCCTGGTGGTCTCACCGGGGTGGTTTATGGGCTGGATCATGGAGGTGCCGTTGAGTCGGACCCACTGATGAACGGCGTTAATAACCTGTACATCTTGTGGGGCAGTACTCTGAGTGTCAATCCGTCCGTCGCCGGAGCAAGAGGGCTCCTTTGGTATGATCAGGCCAAGACTCGTGCCATTGTTGCCGTTGCGGAGGCAGGCAAAGGAAAAGTCATAGTGGTTTCAGATGGTTCAACCCTGTATGACGATGTTCTTTTTGATGCTATCCGGGGAGATGCGGACAATCTAAGGCTGTTGCGCAATATCGCTGTCGCTATCATACCGAATACGCCTAGGATATTTGATGTGGAGCTGAACACGCACGAAATTGGCGAACCGGCAAACCTGACAACATTTGTCTTTGATGACAATCTAGACGAAGTGACCATCACAATAGTTGGGCCTAGTGGTTCTACTATCCCAGGTGTAGTCGCGGAGAGGTTAGGATACCTGTTCACTACTGAGTTCATTCTGGAGAGTGGTGGCTTCTACGATGTTACCATAGTCGCAACAGATGCCGATGAGAACGTGAAGACCTTCCAGAAGACATTCTTGGTTCCGACTGATCCAGCTGACGATGTATTCATAACGACAGTAACGTTCGGCCTTCTTGCTGTTGTAGGAGTATCGCTCATATACGTGGTTGCCATCAGGTTTGGAGGTAGACGGAGAAGGCCTAGAAGACCAGTATCTCTGCCAGATGATTATGGTCCACAACCCGACGAGTGGGGACCTCCTCCAACTATCGAATAGGCCCCAGTGTCCTCTCAAGCAGTGACAGCAGCTGACCGTGCCTGCTCTTCAGTAGAGGTTGCTCTTTGAGCTTGGCACCAGTTTCTACTCGTTTGAGAATCTCGTAGCCAATGCGACTTCCCATCCGGGATCCCAGCACCTGTCCTCCAATCAAGCGGTCTTTTTCTGTTGTGACGAGAGCCACCTTTGTTGACTCAGAAGGATCCTCCAGGTAGGATACAGCAAAATCGATTCCCAGATCTCTTGCAGTTGTGGATGAGTGTCCTACGACCACGATGTCGGTCCCAAAGATGTGGTCGTACTGTAGGCGCAGCGGAGTATCATCGTATATCTTGTCACTGCCAACGGCGGCCACTCCAGCCTGCCTACCTGCTCGAGCCGCTGTGCTTCCTACTGGCATAAGAATCGGGCCGCCCGAGAGTGGGTCTGTCATCTCAACACAGTCTCCGACAGCAAAGACTCCACTGGATTCGGTTTCCATTCTGCTGTTGACCGGGATTCCTCCCAAAGAGCCGAGCTTCAGACCCAACTTCTCGGCAAGGATGGTGTTTGGTCGGACTCCCGTCATGAATAGAACTGAGTCAGCCGCTATCTCCTTGCCGCCTACTTCAATGCCCACTGCTCTATCGGAACCAAGGACTCTTGAAGGGGCCGACCCCAAATGAAGATGTATCCGTTTTGGGACTCTTGAGAGAAGTTCTTCGCTCATCGATTCCTCTAACTGTTTTCGCATTAGTCGCGATCGAATTACAATATGAACATCCTTTCCCATCTTGAGAAGACGCTCAGCCGTTTCCAGACCACTAAATCCTGCTCCGACGATGACGATAGATCTTTGGTCCTTGAGGACCCTACCAATCTGGGAAGTATCAGCCATGGATTGGATTGTGTGAACACCGGGAAGGTCAACGCCGGGTAAGTCCGGAACGGCCGGGATGCCCCCTGTTGCAATGATCAATCTGTCGAACTTGACTGTTGAGGTCTGGTCATCAGCCGACACCAAGTCAAGTGTCTTCTTGCTGAGATCTCCACCAACCACGCTTGTCCCTGAATGGATCTGAACCTTCTTTGCTGCAAGTACTTCGGTAGACCAATCTGGTATGTACAGCTCTTGAGTATCGGGGTCTTCTAACGCTAATGCAGAACCCGGCTTCTTGTGAGCAGGTATCTCCTCTTCTGTGACAAGGTCTATCTCAGCCCTCGGGTCAAACGTTCTTGCGGCCAAGGCTGCGGCGGCCCCTCCGGGACCGTAACCGACAATCACAATCTTCATTCGATCGCACTTCCTCTCCTGCTTTCTCTGATGCGAGGTGCAAGGTATGCGACAACTATCAATGCTGCGGCCCCTATCCCAATGATTAGGGCCATAGAATTGTCTTCCACTATTTGAAGCGTACCGACATGTAACTCTACTGTTCGGCCTGCTGAGCTAACTGCAGCAGCATATACCTCGTATCTGCCTGGGACTAACGCAGATGGAGAAACGTCTATCGGGTATGTTCCAAGGTTTCCTGTGAGACTTAGATTGAGGGGCAGGCCTGAAACAGGGAGAAAGCTAACGTAGACAGCTTGCGCCAAAGAGTACCCCTCCACTACAACTTCGCCCGTAACACGTTCAGAGATGAATAGACCGACTCGGACAACATAGCTGTCCAAAGTCGCACTGACAATTCTGAGAGTGCCCAGACCTTGAGATAGGACCACTGGATGTAGTACTGACCAATAGTCTGAGTCGCTCACGTTGAAGAGGACACTATGTAGGACATCGTACTCCTCCATATTCACATAATACTGAAACGACGCTACATCGGTTCCAGTGCTAGCGCCGGACTCTACTTCCCCAAACTCTCCATCCACTATGCTCCAAGAGATTGAGAGGTTTGCAGGTGCATCATCGCGATCAGATATCTCGATGCTGACATTGAATGAGTCTAATGATGGCTCGACAGTGATGTTCTCTACCAGAGGTCTCCACTGGTTGCCCAAATAGACGGTGCCCGTCTGATCAACAGGTGATAGCGTTACGTTGCTCGTAGAGACGGATACTCTTCCTCTTTGGTACGGATTTCCCCTGTCAACACTGAGAAAGACTGTAAGGTCGTCTGTCCACCAATCAGCTGACAAAGAGGACGAAACGTACATGCTTCCCGACCACTCATACACGGACGCAGAACCCATGGTTATGTTGACAACCACATCATAGCCGCTCGGTCCTGAACTAATATCTTCATCAGAATCCAAGTGAAGCGTCAGGACATTCGTTCCTGAGTAGTCAGGTGTTCCTCTGGACGAAACAGCGAATGTTTGATGCGTCGTAGTCTGATAGTACTTAACACTTCTAATATCCAGCTCTGCGTCATATGACAGGTTCTCTGGTGAGCTGAGCACATCGTCTATACCAACCCAATCCTCAACTACCATTCCGCTCTGAAGTGCCATGTCTAAAACATGCTTCACGGACCAGACCGAATCGATAAGGCCGAATCCCCAGTCATCGAGGGGTGGCGAATAGTGCGACGTCAGACTGCCTGCACCCATAGTCAACGACGTAAAGTCATTCCATGGAGAAGAGTCGGGGGATGCCTGTCGGATCAATGCTAGTAGACCTGCAACATGAGGAGCAGCCATGCTTGTTCCTGCTCTAGAGATCCATAATCCTTGAATGTTCTGAGATGCTGCCAGTACATTGGAACCCGGCGCGGCCACTGTCACCTTCTTTACGCCATCAACTCGGGGGCCCCTGCTCGATCCGGTGTCTATGTTAAGAGTACCCTCGTTATAATTGACTACTGTAACAGCGAGATCCGCTGTGCTCGGAGAGCTTATTGTTCTGGTGTTGTCAGTCTGACTCAAGAACTCAAGGTAGGTAAGATGCCAGTTGCCGTCCCATGCAAATAGGTCCACAGTTACATTCCCGCCCCCTGGGTTTGTGAGTCCAACATTCCAGTTCCCATTCGTCCAGTTATGGTCATCTTCTGATATCTGAATGAGCAGATTGTTCATTCCTCTCAGACTAACGTCAGCAAAGGCATAAGCATGGAGGCTAGGAGTTGCGACCACCTGGGAGCTACCTGCTATTGTTGAGAATGCACCGAAGTCTATGGGATCTCCACTCGGGGGAATTAGAACCACATGCTCATCTTGGTCCTCGCTATGCCATAGAAAACTCAGGGCTGATGCATCCGGGGGATTTGAAACGTCAAGAACAGCACTCGAGTTTGCACCCGAGCCAACTTCAAAGTAGGCATGCTTCGGTCTATTCCCGAGATTTCCAGCGGCCACAGTGCTGATTGTGCCGTACTTCATGAAGGCCTCCGTGATAGCCAGATCCTCCAAATCGGTACCATCAAGAAAACCGATGTAGCTCGAGAATGACATATTGATAATGTCGGCACCATGCTCGACAGCAAAGTAAATTGCCTCTATGATATCGCTAGACCTCAAAGGACTCTTGATGACGATGAGGTCGGCACCTGGGGCTACACCCAAAAACGATGTGAAACCCGACTGACCGCCAACTGCTGTGGATGCTATATGGGTTCCGTGGCCTTGTGGGTCTCCAATCTGATATGCTTGGGTCGTCAGGTTTACACCGTGGACATAGACTTGACCGTCTTCTTGGTCAAAGAGAACCTTCACCTTCGGCTCTCCAAGCAACACTACGTCTTCTGTGAGAAGGTCTGCCACGCTATTGTTATTCGAATCAATTGCTCCGAGCCACAGGTCACCTTCGTTGACATTGAATTGACCATCATCGCCTGTGTCTATGAACATGTACTCATTGTTAATCTCAATGGTGGCAGGAAACTGTTTGTCGATATGATTGATGGGTCCCTCTCCGGCATCCACGATTGAGTCACTATCCATGTCTACATAGTATTTGGGGCCTGATTGGATTACATCAAGCGGTCCTGAGCTTTGTCGCCACAGACTTGGGTGCACCCATTCAACACCGAGGTCTATGACGGCCACTGTTATGCCGGAGCCATTAATCGTGCTCCCGTCCTTTTTCAGGTTCGCCCAGACATCAGGTGCTCCCGTGACGGGCACTGAAGACTGAAGTGAGGGGTAGAACTGTTTCTCGCCTGAAGTAGCTCTCACCAAGCCCAGGCTCGACAAGGCCTTGAGTGAAGAAACATCCGAAACCCGTGCAGAGTAGATCCTGCCAACACTGATGACCGAACTCCTCCTTCTCTCAAACTTGACACCAAGTGACTCAGCGACAACGATCTGTTCGGGCGACAGTTCTTCCTGAAACTGGAGGAGTGCCCTGTGGTTGGAAATGTCAGAAGCTAGTGCGTTGTTACCGGATGACGATGAGAGAATCCTCATCAGTTGAGGTTCAATTGAAACGAA
>CAYFTD010000097.1:0-2021 GCA_964345915.1 uncultured archaeon | reverse complement strand
ATGACCTTGATTCTTGAGAGATGGTTGCTCACTCTTCCTGTATGAAAGAGCGAACACGCAGTCTCACAGCTTCTACATCCAGTGCACTTGCTTATGTCGACATGAATCATCTAGATGGTCCTCGCTTGGGTCGTGGTGTCGCTTGGGACTACTCTGACACTTCTAGTCTGAAAATGACCTTTCCTTCAGGATCTGGACACGTGAAGTGTTCCACACTCTTCACCCAGTGACCATCGGGCAAGTTTTCCTTCACGTTTAAAATGGGAAACACAGGCATCATGCTTTGCAGGGCCCAGATACACACGTTGCTTCCTTCGGGAACCGAGAGCTTTGAGCCTTCAACGTAGAAGTGGTCACCCACCAATACAGGTAGGTTACAGTGTCCATCAATCCTCTCAACAGTCACACTAATCTTCGCCATTTTGACCATCCCGAGGCCACAGTGCTTGCATGCTTAAAGGGTATTGGTCGAATAAGCATCCGAGATTTCAGGGCCAGAAACCAGCGTCGGCAAGCATCTCTTGCAGTTTGATATGCCCGAGCCTGGGGAACTTCTTCACAGGGTAGCAAATCATGGTTCTGGTGGCCTTTGCGAAGTCTGCTGCTGTTACTCTTCTGGTGATTGGTTCAGCCTCTCTGAAGTGCTCAGTGACAAACTTTGTGAAGATCACCGGCTCGAGCGCGGAGGTGTAAGAATACCAGTACACCAATGGGTACTCTTCCCGAAGCCATTCCTCTATATCGTCTGTTGTGCCTTTGCGTTCATCGTATTCAATCCGAACGTAGAACTCTGTACTGTCTCCTGCACTCAGGTTCCATCTTGTACTGAACCAGAAGCCCCTTCCTTCGATGAGTTCAGCCAGTAATTTCCGGACTCGTCTGGCTGTCAGACCTGATCGACGCGCTAGCTCGGATATGATCATTCGAGGGTCTTCTATTAGATGACGCAGTATCCTTAGGTGCATGTTAGTGAGGTCGACCTTCGTCCCAGAGTCTGTTGCAATAGTGTGTACCTCAACATTGGTGACACTGTCCAGATTGCGAAGAAATGAACTCAGCTCTAGAAGACCCTCGGAACCAATGTATTCTGCGTGGACCATGTACGTTCTTCCTTCCCCGCCCGCAAGGAGACCCATTTGAACAGTCATCTCGTTATCTCCGATATTGGAGATGAACTTCTCCTCATCCTCTGATCCATCAGTGGACACCTCAGCTATCAGGTACTCTGCACCTGTCATCGCAGGCTTGAAAGCCACAACAAACTCGTCAATGACGCCGGAATCAAGCAACTTGTCAAATCGCTTCTTCACCGCATTAGATGTCATGTCTAGTCTTCGGCCTAGCTCCTCAAAGGATATCCTGCAATTGACGTCAAGCTCCAGCAGTATTCTCTTGTCGACAGCGTCCACAGCATTCACCGGTCATGTAGCACCTCTAAGTGCCTGAAGGAACTCTGTTCCCCTCCCATTTATGTCTGATGAGAAGGCGCCGACTCTTTCTTGTGTTCAACAGCCCTCTCAGTCTGTCTATCTCTTACCAGTCAACCCTATCCTGAGAGATACTGGCCAGATTGAACCCCTCGAACAGACTCTTAAGCCAAGGCGGCTGAGAAACCTCTGCGTACCGAGATGACGAAATGCCACTCATGGACATTACAGGATGAGGTACGACACAACACGATTATTCTGAAGTGATTGGACGATGGAACCCGTATGTACCGTAGTAGGACATGTGCGGAAATCAGAAACTGGGGACACCTGGATAGAGATTGCTGATAAGTTCTGGGAGGCCGCCCTCCAGATAGAGAGGTTTTCACATATCATTGTCTTGTGGTGGATCACAGGCCGTGACAATCCTGAAAGCCGTGCCAACTTGAGCGACTATCCCCCACAGGAAAACGCGGAGCTCTCAGGAGTGTTCGCTAGCAGATCACCTGCTCGACCCACTCCCATCGGCCACTCAATCGTTGCCATCACGAAGGTAGACAACGACGGGCATCGAATCCACATCGATCAGATTGA
>CAYFTD010000096.1:0-3624 GCA_964345915.1 uncultured archaeon | reverse complement strand
TGCTGTGTTTCGTGGTCCATCTGGACTCACCTCTGAATTGTCTCTACGCACAGATGGTGTGCGAACTACAGTACAGGAACCTGTCATTTGGCATATCAAGATTTTGGCATAGCATTGGGCCCTCTGAGCCATTGGGATGTCTTATATCAGGGGCATGCCCCCCTTCCTATAGTGACCACCATGGCCGAAAGGGATGACAGTCCTATCAAGAAGATGGCCGAGCTTCTACGACGCGGAGCAACAATGTTGGCTGAGTCCTGTCCCCAGTGCGGTTCACCCTTGCTCAAGGTGGGAGATGATATCTACTGTGCCACATGCGACAGACGAATAATCATAGTAGATTCAGATGAAGAGGTTGAAACTCAGGCTGTCAAGGTCTTGATTCCCCAGCTTAGAGAAACTCTAATTCGGAAGCTCTCCTCATTGACCAGTGTGCTTGAGGACGAGACAGACCCCGAATCACTGACCAAGCTTGCCAATCTGATGGTCTTGCTCTTGCGAGCTCTACATAAGCTTGAGAATATGCCCAGTTGAGTTCGCTTGCGAACTCTATTCCTTCTTCGTGCCTCTCCGAAGTCTCGTTCTCCGTGCCTTTACTTCCTCTGGGCCCTTGAGAACCTTGCTCTTTCGAATCTCGCACTCTCGAACCGGGATGACCTTCTTGACTTCTTCATGAACCTCTGAGGCCAGGTCGCCCAGAAGCACTTTCTGAACCAGCTCGTCAAAGACATGTTTCTTTGCGTGAGCCCTGATGATTCGCTCAATCGTCTTTCGTACAGCATGTTCCTGACTGGTCTTTGTTCGGGTTGTTGTGAAGACAATGACAGATATGCGCATAAGGAAGTCATCCTTCGTCAGAATAGGACCAATCCAGTCGATTCTAGATGTACCTCTTCTTACAAGACCTCTAAGGTAGTCTGAGCTCCACTCATGGCCATGAAAAACAGTCTGTGCCTGCTGGCCACTGACTTCGAGTATCCTAAAGCGAATCTTGACGTGAATCTGGTCGAAGTCCCCAGTGAGGTCGTAGAGTGTAGGCTGTACTGTACGACCTATCAGCATCTCTGGACTACTAGCTGGCGTAGAACCTATCTCCTTGTTATCGAAGTAGTTCGGTGCGAGAACCTGATACCAAGTCTTCTCGCGCCACTTGTCTCTGGTCCTTGCCGCTGCCTGTCTGCTTCTTGAGGACATCTGACTATCACGCTCATGATGTGACTTAGAGTGAATCCAAAGAATCACGATGGCTGACGGACTAGGCCGTCGAACCGCGCCGACAATCAACGAGTCGAATAAAAACATTGTGACAGAGCCACGATTTCATTAGGCCTGGCCGACGACTGACGTAAAATTAATGACCAGCATACCCCAGTAAACTAGATATTGGGACGAGTTCAGAGCGTCTTTGGAGACCATAACAATGAATGACGTTGTATGCCCCCGGTGTGGGTACAAAGAGATCGCCATGGTGAAGAAAGAGATGTCTGGGGGCGGTGGATACAAGAGACACTTTCGATGTCCGAGATGCAGCAACACTTGGCAGAAAAAGGACTGAGTCTTCTCACTTGGCATAAGCGCTCCACATAGATGCCAAAACCGTTATATCAAGACCATAGTGTTCATCCGAGTCACGCGGAGGTTGCCAAGCCAGGTCAAAGGCGCTGGGTTTAGGTCCCAGACTCTGACAGACCCATCGACTGTCAGAGGGGAAATCTCGTAGGGGTTCGCGAGTTCAAATCTCGCCCTCCGCACCACTCCCACCTTCTTCATGCTCAAAGAGAATGAATCTAGATGGCGCCGGGGATGGGACTCGAACCCATGAGTCCGAAGACAGCGGTTCTCTCGTAGGCGAAATAGTTCGAGACCGCCTCCGTAGCCGCTAGGATACCCCGGCTAGATTTCAGAAATAGCACAATTGCCCAGCGATTTAACTGTAACCCATCGATATTTCCATTTGAGCGATAACGTTCATTTCTGGGCTTCGTCAAGAGCTTTCTTCATCGAATCCATTGCAGTCTTTGCTAACTTGTTTAGAGTTGCCTTTGTCTTTGCTCCAACGTAGACTCTGGCCTTGGGTTCGGTTCCCGACACTCTGACAAGAACGTATGATCCGTCTGCACGCTCAACCCTGATACCATCTTCCTCGAGTATCTTCGCGATTCCTGTTATCTGTGGAATCAAAATGTCCTTTACAAGAGGCAGGAATCTGGGTTTGACATCATCAGGACATGAAATGAAGTCCCTCAGCATAGGATACTCAGGGACTGTCTTCATCAGTTTGACACAGCTGCCACTCCCTATGCTTTCCACCATCTGGGACACCAATGCAGCTCCTGTGATTCCATCCATCCAATCGCCAAGCTCAGTGAAGATAGGTTTCCATGGTTCAGACGCGAATACTATGTTTCTATCTTCCTTAGAAACAAAGAGTTCTTGAAGTGAGCCCAACGGAGCTCTGATTACTTTGCCACCCTCAGATTTGACGACTTCATCAATCACACTGGAAGTATCGATTGATACCAGTACTGTGCCACCGCCACTTCTCCTTACTTCATCTCTCGCGAACAGAGCTATCACCCGGTTTTGGTCAATGAACCGTCCTTTCTCATCAATGACAGCAAGACGATCTCCATCTCCATCGTGGCACAAGGTGACTGAGAAGTCCGAGTCCGCAGCTATCTTCATTGTGTCCGCCAGATTGCGCGGGGAGGGTTCTGGCAGCCTTCCTGGGAAGTGCCCATCTTGGTGGGAGTTGATGCTAATTACAGAGAAGCCAAGGTCTGTCAGAAGTTGAGGAGTGTAGTCCGTAGCTGCGCCGTTTGCGACATCTACCAAGACTTTCATTCCATCACTTTCTACCCCTCTCTTCAGAGCGAACTCTCTTACTTCCTTCAGATATGCCTCCTGAATCTCAAACTTACGAATCCACCCGACGGAGTCCCAGTTCGCAGCTAAGAATTGCTTATCGGCCACTCGATCTTCCAGGAACACCTCTTCGGCTCTGATGAACTCGCGGCCGGATACGAAGAACTTGAACCCGTTATCACCAGGAGGATTGTGGCTTGCAGTGACAATCACAGAAGCAGAAACATCCGAGAGCGAGCTGTGGTATGCGACTGTCGGCATTGGTGCTATTCCTAGGTCGATTACGTTTACGCCAGTTGATAGTAACCCTGAAACAAACACTCCTCTCAGCATCTCTCTTGATGTTCTCGCATCCACCCCCACTCCCACACTGCCACTTCCTTTCAGAAAGGTACCAAGAGCCCGACCAAGTCCAAGGGCTAGATCCACTGTGACCTTGTCTGCTATTGAACCGCGGATTCCACTTGTTCCGAAGAGTTTCTTACTCAAGAAGACCACCTCTCAGCTTTGTGGCAATGCTAGATCTACGATGTCCTTGGCTGCTTCTCCAATTCTCAGAAGGCTATCGATAACGAATAGTTCTGTATGAGGCTCACGGCTAGACTTGGATAGGATGTACTCTCTAGTCCTGCTGGTATCTTCAATCAGTTCCTTTTCTGCTCTGATGACCGAAACGACCTTCTCAGGGTCGAACTTGAAGAGATTCTCAACTGACTTCGAGAGCATGTCTCTCACCTTGTCGGCTATTGTTTCCATTCT
>CAYFTD010000095.1:0-4008 GCA_964345915.1 uncultured archaeon | reverse complement strand
ATGCTTACAATTGATTCAGAAGCCGAGGTAGGCAATGATTATTACCGCGGTGTTGTTGAGGCCGTGTGCCATTGTGGGGGCCATAATAGAGTAATTTCTCTTCTGCGCCAAAACCCCGAAAATCAGTCCAATAACAAGACGAGTGGGAAAGCCAAAGGGATCAAGATGCATGGCAGCGAACACAATGCTTGTGATTACTAGTGCGTAAAGCTGGGGTCTTGAGCGTCGCGTAGAGAAGTAGATTTCCATCCGTCGCTGTAGGAATCCCCTGAACAGCAACTCCTCACTGAAACCAACGACAAGGAACATGGCAAGTGTCCAGATCACAACTTCTAAAGTACTCGATATTGCAAATAGTGACTCATCGCCAATGCCGGGGCTGCCGGCAAACAGGTCGATCAAGAATGTCACAGCGAAATTCGCTAGAAGAACCACCACTCCCACGCCTAGTCCGATTACTGCCTCCTTCACTGAACCAAGTCTGGAGATTCCAATCGACTTCAGACTGAGCCCATTTCTTCTGATGTACCACAAGGGCGGGAATATGAAGCCTATTTCAGCGAAGGTTATGACCAAGAGAGCAATAGGGTCAATTATGATAGTCATGGACACAACATCGACGTAGATCAGTCCGGCAGCCATCATAGGGACCATCATTACAAAAGTGAGGAGGATGGTCATGCCAAATGCCACACCAGTGAGAACAAAGATATGGAAGAGCTTGTCCCAGTCGATTTCACGTTCCACCTCGGGACCTGGAACGAAGATGTCAATGCCTGTGTATTCTTTCATCTCCGCTGAATCTGGATCATAGACTGCCAAATGAGGTAACCTCGTGAGCTGGGATTTCCGTGTTTTGATAAGGGTTTAGTTCGGTCTCTGATTCTTGCTGTATTCGATACACTTTATCAATATGTCATTCCCCTCTGTGAGAACTGGGTCGGGACTGTAACAGGTGGTGAAACTACAATTGGATGCAGATGATGAGCCAACACCCGTGAGAGGGACTGCGCTCCTAGTAATCACCATCATCATTGTCGCTGTGTCTTTGGGTGCCGCCATACTCCCACCAAATGAACCCGCACCCGACCTCAGAGTTAGAGTCGCAATTGTCGACTCAGGTATCACGAAAGACGAAGAGCTTCTAACGAGAGTTGTGGCAGAAACGAGCTTCATAAACTCAAGCTATGGCTACGATGCCGTCGACAACTCTACTGCTGATAGCTTACCGAATGGCAGTCCTCATGGGACATATGTCGCAAGAATACTCTCACGAGAAGCCCCGGATGCCGCTATTGTCAATGCCAAGGTGGTCACAACAAACAACACTGCAACCATAGAAGGCATCGTCAGCGCCATTCAATGGGCTGTTGAAGAAGAAAACTGTAGCGTCATCAACATCAGTCTAGGCACTCTTCCCGGCACGGAGAGCCAACTAGGTGATGTCGTGAAGTGGGCATTTGAGAGGGGTGTTTCGATTGTCGCGGCCGCCGGAAACAACGGCATGGGTGGAGTCGTTGGAACCTCGGTCGAATCCCCTGCAGTCCATCCAGAGGTGATTGCTGTGGGTGCGACTGATGACAGAAACAGACTATATGACTTCTCGGCGAGAGGCCCCCTATGGGACCGGACCATCAAACCTGACATATGTGCACCCGGTTTCTATACAGAGAACGGTGCTACCGTGTTCGGGACCAGCTATGCAACTCCAGTAGTTTCAGCGACCGCCGTCAGACTCATCGAGTTCTGTGAAGAGAATGACCTCTCTTGGACACCCGGTATGATAAAGGCCACACTATTGGCAAGTGCAACTCATCTCGCAAAGGAAGAATGGGAAGTAGGGGCCGGTGTTGTTAACTTGGTTGAAGCCCTGTCTATAGTCGAGAACGCAATGCAGAGTGAAGGGCTTCCACAGATTGCAGCACTTACTCCAATTTCGGGTCCTTTCAGCTTTGAACGTTGGTTTGTGAATTCTACCGCTGTCGTGTCTGCATCAGTCTTTTGCAGCAACGTCACGACATTCTCAATTCTCTATGCAGGTTCTGCATCGGAGTGGGTAACGGGACCTCCAAATGTCACTGCCAATCAGATTGGCAAGTTCCAATTTGAAATAAGAGTCACGGCAAATGAAAGTCAAAACAATCTTGACCTAGAAGTGGTTCTCATATCTACTGGATACAGCTTCCTTAGAGCAACGTTCACCTTTGACGCGGCATCTCCTCTAGCAAGGATTGCATTTGATTTCAGTCATACACCTTGGCTCATTGACTCCGTCTACGGACAATTCAAGAGTATGTACGAGCTTATTACACGGGCAGGTATCGCAGTCGAGGAGATTCGGTTTTCACAAGAGCTCTTTGCGAAGAATCTCACACAATATGATGCAATATTCATAGCAGATCCCTGTGCTTGGGACTATGCACATCTCGACAACGAAAGCATACCTGCTCCCATGTTCTCATATTCCCCGGCGGAGATTGCGCTGTACACAGACTATTGGAACGCAGGGGGAAGCCTACTGGTTATGGGACTTGGGAACTCAAGTCTGGACTTGTCTTCAGCGAACGAGCTACTTGCGCCCTTTGGATTTCAAATGAACTACGACTACATACCAGCCGTCACAATTGTCGTTAATGGGGTATCTTCCACGGAATTGATAACGGACATCCAGGAGCACAATTCGACCACCGGAATAGACTCATTCGATTTCAACGGGTGCTCAGTGAACTACACTGGAGGAGCCTACTCGTTGGCACAGATTGAGGTCAGCTTTCTTCTTCCCAACGGTTCGCTGAGTTTGGAGAACCGAACTGTCATGGCTGCACTTGAAGGAGCAGGTGGTGGTAAGATGATTGTGTCTGGTAGCAATTTCATGTTTGACAATTGGGGAATCGTAGGCAGATATCAATCCGATCAGAACGCTCCGTTTGCGCTTCAGATTACACGTTGGTTGACAGGTATTCTATGAGCTTCATAGGAGCGGTGCAATGTTCTCACATGCTGTTTTTGCCGCATATACGAGGAGGCCTGTCTTCATACTCTTGCCGGCAGCAAGAACTAGAATCGCCTTCTCACCTGCGCTCTTCATTATCATCATCCCAGATTCGTTCGTCAGAAGCACCTCCTCGAGAAGCCCCTGATCCATCCTTTCCGCAGCCAAGTCGGCGACGCCCAAGATTGAGGCCGCCATCGCTGCAATCTCTGCCTCTTCAAGTCCTTGAGGCACGGCACATGCGATGGGTAGGCCCTCCTTGGAGAGAAGCATCCATGCCCTGATTCCGGTGGCTAGCGAGGTGGCCTCTTCCATTATCTGACGAAGTTTCCCCTGTAATTCCTCAAATGCGGGGTCGAACACGGTGGCCTGCCTCCTCACTATCCTTACGGCGGAAAAGTGAAGGAAATGCGCATTAATAAAGTTTGGTTGGTGTACGTGTTGGGTTCAAATCCGACGGACATTTCGATGTCGGAGAATGAAAGGTCCAGAGCAAAGACAAACGCCCGACAAGGATATCAGATGACAGATGAAGTTTGATGTGCGGAAACCATTCTGCGTATCGTAGACTAAGCAGCTGACGATGAGTATTGGATGTGATCACTTTGCTAGATATTCATGAGCTAGATTCAGAGCTTGGGCTTGGAGAGGTTGGCGGCTGGAAACGGGGAGTGAGGGTTCTAGGGGTTTCTGAGAGCTTTCTACGTGCCGATACTAAAAGCAATGTCGCAGGTGTTGTCATGAGGGGCGATATGCGAATTGACGGCATCGGGTTCTGTGAACCCCAGGTCGGAGGGACTGATGCTACTGACCAGCTCATATCGATGTTCAATCGACTGGCGCGGGGAGACATCAGGGCCTGGATGCTGGGGGGCTGCATCATCTCGTGGTTTAATGTTGTGGACTCGGTGAGACTCCATGAAACGACAGAGGTGCCAGTCGTGTGTGTTTCATACAATCCGTCCGAAGGGATTGAGAAATACATGCGCGAGTACTTCCCTGACAACTGGGAGGAA
>CAYFTD010000094.1:0-2292 GCA_964345915.1 uncultured archaeon | reverse complement strand
TATCCAGATGCATTACTCTTAATCTCCCAAATCCGACATCAGATGTTGTTGTCAATCTAACGAGTGATATCGCATCAAAGGAGGGTGTCGATATAGACTCGGCAGCTCTTGAAGCACTGGCCAAAGTGTCCGGTGGGAACCTCCGACGTGCAACTAATCTCTTGCAGATTGCTGCTGCTGATGGGAAGTCTGTAACGGAGGACAAAGTCTACGCGAGCTCCGAAACCAAATTCGCCCGTAGCATACGCCAAATGGTGACCTTAGCTCTTGACGGGTCATTTGTGGAGGCCCGGAAGGAGTTGAGGAGACTACTTGGAATCGAGAACTATCCGCCTCATGAAGTCTGCCTTGAGATTCAGAGGGACCTCGTGGATCGGCCCTTTGAACCTCAGGTTCTTGAGACTCTCATTGAGAGAGTAGCTGAGATCGACCATCGGCTTATTCAAGCTCAGAACCCATTCCTTCAGATTACAGCACTCTTGGCCTCGATAAGGAGAATCGCTTCAGATGCAGCGTAAGTCATTGGTCAAAAGGGTTCATGGCCATCGACTAGCAGAATTGGAGGAGATGATTGAGAGGGAGTTACAGCTAGGTGGGATTCAGATTGCAGACACATTGCTGGGCGGAATGACGAACATCAACCTCCTTTGTGAATCAGGAGAAGCCAAGTATGTTCTGAAACTTCCTGGTCTTAGGTTGGGCGCTACTGAGAACCCTTTTGCGAATGAGTATGCTATCTGTCAACACTTCGTAGACGAAGGACTCTGCCCACGACCTGTTTCACTGGGTCGCCTGAACGAAGATGCCACTCCCTACATGGTCTACCATTACGAATCGGGAAGCATTCATTCGAGCCTTGAATCAATGAGTGCACACGAGTTGACACTCCTGAGGGCAGCACTAGAGAAGCTCAGCCGAGCCGCTCCGCCTGACGTAAGAACTTACTCAAAGCCCTCCGACTTCCTGAATAGACAATGTGACCGGATGGAGTCAGTACGTGCTACGACGAGGGTAGAAACACATAGGATCAAGAAGCTGTTTGGGACTGTCGACGATCTCTATGTGGCACTTATAGAGCAAGTAGATTCAGAACTGCAATGGTCGGGGAATTTGATGCACGGAGACCTGAGGCCGAGTAATATTGTGTTCCAGAAGAATAGAGCAGTGCTTCTTGATTGGGCTGATTGCTCCTATGGAGAGGCCCTTCTGGATGTTGCATATCTGATGACAGAGCCTCAAGGCGAGCAGCCAGAGTATGTCCAACTGATAGGCGGGGAAATTGAAGAGTCGTACGTTGAGTCAATGAAAGTGCTAGCACTCATGGCTGCAATCGCTTGGACAGCCGAACGATTGATTCGAATCGAGCTCGGACAGATCGAAGAGAATCTGGCTAGCAGCGAGATTGTGCAGTCTATGTCCGCGTACTTTGAAGAGAAAGCCGTGCAGTTGAAGAAACTTCTATAGACGTGACCATTGGACACGAGTTGACTTGGCTATCTAAAGAAACTCTCCGGACGTCGTTCCCAGATCTCCTCATCAGCCGATGCAATGACATACTGATATCCCTGCTCTGTGAGGAAGAGCTGTCGCTTCGCCGCAAAGTCCATGTCCCTTGTGTCCTTGGTCACCAGCGAATAGAACCTAGCAAAGCTGCCATCAGTCTTAGGTCGCAAGATCCTACCGAGTCTCTGTGCCTCCTCCTGTCGTGATCCGAAGGTACCTGAAACCTGAATCGCAACATTGGCATCCGGAAGGTCCAGCGCGAAGTTTGCGACTTTTGAAACAATGAGAATCTTAAGCTCTCCTTCTCGAAACAGATCATACAGCCTGTGTCGTTCTGCATTGCTCGTCTTTCCTGTGATCAAAGGTGCATTCAATTCATCTGCTATAATCTTAAGCTGGTCAAGATACATCCCAATTACCATCACATTGTCGGCCTGGTGATAGTCCACTAGTGTCTTGATGATGGAGAGCTTGTCTGGGTTCTCGGCAGCAATTCTGTACTTCTTCCTGTCCTCAGCCAGAGCGTACTTCCTTCTTAGACCGTCTGGAAGATCAAGCCTGATCTCATAGCAGACAGCGGTAGCAATCCACCCCTGGTCTTCAAGCTGTTTCCACGGTAAATCGTACCTCTTCGGACCAATTAGACTGAAGACATCCTCCTCGCGTTCGTCTTCTCTGACAAGCGTAGCTGTTAGACCAAGGCGTCTGGTAGCTTGAATAGTGGCAGTCACTCTGAATACAGGTGCTGGGAGAAGATGGACCTCGTCGTAGATTATGAGTCCCCAGTTC
>CAYFTD010000093.1:0-6049 GCA_964345915.1 uncultured archaeon | reverse complement strand
TGACCGGATGGCCTATATTCCTGGTAGACGATTCCGGCGTGAATAGAGCTTGAGTTGCTGCTCCATCCTAATGGCACATTCACTTCCTCGGTGGAGGACTCAAAGAGAGGACTCCATGAAGATTGAGAAAGATCCCCATTGGTTGCGACCACTAGTCCGGGTCGATTCTCACCAGTTCAAAGGTGACAGGATTTGACCCGTCTGGACACGTGTGAGTGGCCACACACTGATTGTCCAACCAAGGGAAGCGAGCATTATACATCATTGCATAGACTTTCGGAATCATTGAGTAAAGGGCACTAATGCAAATCCTCCCGTTCACTTCCTCACCGGTGAATAGGACCTTATCACCTGTCTTGTGACCCGCGGCGCATGACCCTTCTTGACTGACGATTCTACACAGAATCTCCCATGGGTCTTCTCGATTGCAGCTTTCTGTGGACATAGTGCTGGAGGAGATGTGAAACCCTCTGATAACTAGTCCGCAAACCACTCATTGGTGTCCTGTTCTTTTGCGGAATCAGTGAAAGCCTCTGATTGTTATTCGTTTCGGTGCTCTGGACAGTCTCGGCAGAGCTTCTCGATCTCTTTGCAGTCCTTGAAGTCTACGCCACACCGGGCAATGGTTGTAATCTCATGAGGTTCAAGATACACTCCAATCTCTGGAAGTTCACCAGCCTGTTTGAGACTATGCTTGACTGCCATCGGTCCGAGAGCCTCCAGAACGATTGTTGATACTGCAACTACTCCGAGTATAAGTGACCCTGCAGTAGCGGCTGCTCCACCAAGAGCAACGAGAGTTTCTTCAACAAGAAAAGAAAGGCCTAATGCAACGCCTGCCTGACAGAATAGACATGATCCAAGGTACTTTCTGATCTTTGCATTCTCACCTGCTACAATTGCTCCAATCCGAGCCCCAGAATACTTGGCGACTGAACGACCTCCTAAGTATAACGCAGCTGCCGTGAGTATGAGGACTAGCGTTGATTCGACGGTGAGTAGATGCGCCATTCTCGCCCCTACAAGCACAAAGAAGATCATCACTATGGGCGACATAACTCGCTGAACTAGAACTGGGATGGGCTCCTTCTCTTCCTCAATGTACTTGCCAATAATGAAGCCAAATACGATGCAGGAGAAGATCTCGCTGACTTGGAAGACTAGTGATACTCCGACTAGGAATATCACCATTCCGAGTTCGAGTTCTAGGAGTTTCCCTCGATCTCGTTCTCTATTAACAATCTGCAGGAAGATACCGCCAAAGACAAGACCCAAGAGCCCAGCGATACCAATTCCGGCAACCGGTAATAGAATGACCTCAAGAAGAGTCGTTGTGTCTGGAACAAAGACCCAGAGTGCGTAGGCCAAGGCAGAATTTGTCAGAATGACGGCAATAATGTCATCAGCAGCCAGCACAAACATCAGTGAGGATGATAACTCTCCACTTGACTCATGTTCCCAAACGACATCGGCCGTGGCTGCAGGTGCAGTGGCACTGGCAAGTGCTCCAAGAAGCACGGAAATATGCCACTGCTGTACAATGATGAATGTCACTATAGAAACAAGAAGGAAGGCTGCAGTGGCTTCAAAGAACACAATGACCACAAGTTTTCTGACGCGTCCCTCGAGCTTTTCACTTCTCAACTCGTGTCCTATGTTATATCCAATTAGACCAAGAGCAAGAGAGACTATGAGTCGAAGACTATGCACCAGCTCTTCGTTTGCGATGCCAACAAGCCCGAGTACGATTCCAACAAGCATGAAGCCAAGTGTCTGAGGTATGCCAATCTTTCTTAGAGCTGCAGCACCTGCAAATGATAGTACTATAGCTGCTCCGATTAGGAACAGAACGTCAGATGCGAAGGCTTCCTGCAAGGCTTTGTTTCACTCCATATCTGTGACCAGGTACTTCTCCGCGCGAACAAACGCGGTCGCATTTTAAGCTGTTGATATGATAGCCAGTCCACTTGATTCTGAGCCGACATCTCTGGCTCTTTCAATATCAATGTAAGGATTTGTAATAGTTGCAGTGCCCACACAGAAAGCACTCCTCACATCTCGGGTTTATTGCCTTGCAGACTTCTCTGCCGTGTTTGACCAAGTTGTGATTCATGGAGAATAGACATGGCTTGGGCACCAGTTCTTGGAGCAGTTTTTGGGCCTTCACACGGCTGGCCTTCTCAGGAATGAGTCCCAGCCTTTTAGTGACCCTCCACACATGTGTGTCAACCGGCAATGTTGGCTTCCCGGAAGAGAACAAGAGAACGATTGCGGCTGTCTTCGGTCCAATTCCATGTAGGGACGTCAACCACTCCATGGCAGCATTGACTTCCATGTCTCTTAGCAATTCCAAGTCGAGTCTGCCTACTCGCTTTCGAATCTCTGAGAGTGTGGCCTTGATTCGCTTGGCCTTGATTCTAAAAAAGCCTGAGGTCCTGATCACCTCGCCTAGTTCGCCTTCAGGCGCGTGAAGGACTTCTTCCCAGGTGTTATATTTCGCCGTGAGATTCTCATAGGCTCTGTCCATGTTGATGTCGTTGGTATTCTGAGAGAGTATACCCCGGACTAGCACTTCAATCGTGGGTCGATTCATCCTGACAACTGTGTCACCGGAGTTCTTCAGGAGCAGGTCACATACGATTGTGATCTTGTCGCTTGACTTCATGTGCGCTTCGTTCAAGGTTTGCACAACATTACTTGACTATACGATTCCACTTGGACCCGTATATATGCGTAGGGCTATACACTGGGTATACACATCACAACAGCTGCTTCAGAAGCCTTTTCTTGTACATGGTTTCGCTATTGTTTGATTGATGATGCGAGTCGTAGTCATCTATGAGAGCACAAGAGGTCGCACGAAAGCTATGGCCGAGGCAATATGTGAGGGAGTCAGGTCCAGCAACGTTGACTGCGATTTGGTAGATGCGGCCAAGTTTCAAGGCCTTAGTGACGCATGCGCTCTGGCAATTGGAAGCTCGACCAGAATGAAACGGCCCCTCCCCAAGGTGAGGCAAATCTTGGCCGAGATGAAACAGATTGATGGAACCCCGTCAGCCGCATTTGGTTCCTATGGGTGGAGTGGGGAGGCACCTGACTTCATCGGACAGCAGATGGTGGCTCTTGGCGGAACTCTAGTCGACAACCCCCTCAAAGCGAAGGACTATCCCAACGAGGAAGCACTTGAATCCTCTAGGGAACTGGGACGCAAGTTGGCCAAGACTTGCGGAGACTAAGAACAGCCGAACGATGGTGCAGACTGCACAACTCTTATCATGACTGACCAATTCGAGTGAGTGGGCATCAGGTATGGGCTACATGTCAAGACTCACGAGATATGCCCTAAGATATCGGGGCCATTTCTTCGGCTTTCTAGCCTCAGCAGGAGTGGCAACTATATTCAACGTACTGACGCCCTTGATTCTCGTGGTGATAATAGACTCCGTGATTCCGGCAGCCCAGTACGACCTCATTGTGACATACTCTCTGCTCTACCTCGCGTTAATCGTACTACACATGGTCTTTGGTGTGAGCGGGCGTTGGCTTGCCGCTCTGTTGGCGCAGCATGTCATATACGACCTTCGAACTGATCTATATGATTCACTGATGGAAAAGGACTTGGCATTCTACGATGAGAATGAAACAGGACAGCTCTTGGCGAGAGTCACAACCGATGTAACCACCATGCGCGAGTTTCTGCTCTGGGGTTATCGAGTGATCTTCATCGGTCTGGCCACAATGATTGGGACTTACTTGATTATGTGGAGTCTGAGTCCGCAGCTCACTCTATACATGCTTGTCCTCGTCCCCTTCATGGGCGTATTTGTGTATGTATTCGCAAACCGCGTGCGACCAGTGTTCTACGAGGCCCGAAGTCAGTATGGTGTTCTGAGTTCTGTTCTCGCCGAGAATGTGGTTGGAATGAAAGTTGTACAGTCCTATGCGGCCATGGACAGAGAAAACGAGAGAGTGGAACAGGAGAATCGAAACTTCCTGGAACTGAGAGTTGAAGCACTCAGGCTGCTCTCCTTCTATCGGCCGTTATTGCCTGCTGTCTTTGGCGTGGCGACTGGTGCACTCATCTATATTGGGGGTTTCTCGTTCGTCCTGGGCGAGCTCTCCTACGGTGTGTTTGTTGGGTTTGTGTCACTTGTGGGGATGCTCATCCTGCCTGCAAGATTCCTCAGCTGGGGTGTGGGGATGTACCAAAGAGCCTCAGCAGCTGGTGAAAGGACCTTCTACATCCTTGATCATCGCGATGAGATTATGAACCCAGAAACACCAGTTGAACAAACCAAGATTGAAGGGAGAGTTGACTTCGAGAACGTGTTCTTCAGCTACGGCGGTGGAAAACACATCCTCCGTGGCATTGACCTCAATGTTGAACCTGGCAAGGTCGTTGCACTACTTGGAGGCACAGGGTCTGGGAAGACTAGTCTCATCAATCTGATACCACGATTCTATGATACTGACGAACCTGGGAGAGTCCTAGTGGACGGAATTGATGTGCGTCAGTATAGAATCGAGGACCTGAGAAAGAGCATAGGCATGGTTCACCAAGATCCCTTCTTGTTCTCTGCGAGCATTCGTGAGAACATTGCTTTCGCCAGGCCAGAGGCGTCTCTGGAGGATGTTGAAACGGCTGCGAGGGCTGCAATGATCCACGACTTCGTCATGACACTGGAGGAGGGATATGAGTCTGTCATAGGTGAACGTGGAGTCACACTGAGCGGTGGGCAGAAGCAGAGGGTTGCCATAGCTAGAGCTCTGCTGGCAGATCCCAAGATACTGATTCTGGATGACTCGACAAGTTCAGTTGACGCTAAGACAGAGATGCAGATACAACAGGCACTTGAGAATCTCATGGTCGGTCGCACGACCTTCATCATCACGCACAGACTAAGCACTATTCGCAATGCCGACCTTATTGTCATGATGGAGAGAGGACAGATTGTAGAGATGGGGTCCCATGAGGAGCTTCTGGCAAATGGTGGTGTCTACTCAGGGATTCATGGGACCTTGACTGAGATGGAGCTTGCAGCTCCAAGTACAGGGTCTGGAACCAGTACAGCTACAGGAGAGCATGAACCATGAGTGGCCATATGGTTGCTGACGAGGAGGAGCGTACCCACGCATATCCTGACGGCGTCCTTATGAAGCGCATGGTTTGGTATCTACTCGTCTATCGAGGCCTCTTTACTGCAGTCGTGTTCCTGGTTGCGTTCGGCATTGTGGTCAGTGTTTGGATGCCTTTTGTTCTACAACATGCAATCGACGTTGATTTTCCGAGCGGAGACCTCGATGCGTTGTTCTTCACAGCATCGCTCTATGTGGTGCTGCAGTTGTTTGCTTGGTTAAGTGCCTACGGTAATGAGTATCTCATGGCCCTCATGGGGCAGAAAGCAATCTTCAGAATGAGACAGGAGCTCTACCAGCATCTCCAGAGAATGTCGCAGGACTTCTACGACAAGTCATCCTCGGGTAGAATCATCTCGAGACTCATCAATGACGTAGACAGGATGAGCGAGCTTCTCAGCGGCGGCCTCATCAGTACATTTGCCCAGATCTTCATTGTGTTTGCCATTGGAGCAGTGATATTCGCTGTCGACCTTCAACTCGCTGTCGCATCGGTAGCAATAGTGCCCATACTCTTGGTTGCGACCGTATTCTTCCGCAGCAGACTCAGGGAGGCATACCGCAGAACAAGAAAGACAATCTCCAACGTGACTGCGAACTTGGCAGAGAGCATCTCCGGGGCTAAAGTCACGAAAAGCTTTGCTCGAGAGCGCAGAAGTGTGGTTCAATTCGAGGAACTGAACAGAGCCGATTATCAGTCGAATGTTGACGCGGGTAAGGCAATGGCGGCCTTCTTCCCCTCAATAAGGTTCATCAGCGGGCTTGGGATATTCCTGATTATCCTACTGGGGGGATTTCGGCTAATTGACGGAACAATCACATTGGGCACGGTCATTCTATTCATCCAGTTCAGTGATAGGTTCTTCCGACCCATACTTATGATTGCGAACTTCTACACGTCAATACAGAGTGC
>CAYFTD010000092.1:0-4241 GCA_964345915.1 uncultured archaeon | reverse complement strand
AGTCAGGTAGTAGAGAAGCGGAAGCCGACAAGAAGCTGTCAAAGGCAACCCAGAAAGTCAGAGCCGGTTTCGAGAAGGAGATGGACGACGATTTCAACACACCCGGAGCTCTTGCTGAGGTCTTCACATTCGTTAGAGAAATGAACACTCTGACGAACGATGTGGGAGGAGCAGCCGTACTGAGAGAGGCTCTGGCCACTCTTGTGGAATTGATGGGCATCTTGGGAATAGATCTTACCGCAGAAGAGTTGGAAGATTCGGGCGTCGCGGCAGAAGCGCTGAAGGGTGTCGTGGAGTTTCTGCTGGAACTCCGTGAAGAGGCGAGGAAGGCCAAAGACTTCACCACGTCTGACAGAATCCGAGATAGACTCGGTGAGATAGGAATCATCGTTACCGATACGAAGGATGGTCCAACCTGGAAGATAGGCTAGGCAGGATCCACAATAATCCCAGAAGCAGAACCTGCTCCAAAGGTCCTAGCAACAGGCTCGAAGCACTTGCCGAGGTACCAGGGCTTAATACGGCCCAGACAAACTTATGCCCAAGTAAGGTGCATAGCGGTGCGGCTCACGTGGGTCAGAAGGGAGTTGTCCAGAAGGTCCCTTGTGTTGAGGATCCTAGGCGGCTCTCTCTTCCTCTATTTTCTATGGCTGTATCCTTATACCCTGGCTATGATGGGAGACTGGGTGAGCGTGGTGATGTGGCGAAATGCGCCGGCCGGATCCCTGTTCCCAATTCCAACCATGCCAGGCCTCTTGGACATGCTAGTTCAGGCAAATGAGATTGATTCGTTCATCTATCTATACGTATTCAAGACCTGGTTGTGGTTGATCTATGGTGCGTTTGCAGTCCCATATGCCCTCTCGCCATATAGACCTAGTACCAAGCCTGAGAGTCCAGCTATTTGGGACGATTCTTGACATCCACTAATAGTCCTGCATCAGGAAGCACATACACCCTCGGACTGGGGATGTCTGGGTTCTCGCGGATGAACCTATCAACCAACTCGCGCATGATTCTCTGAGCGTCACCGGGACCTTCAGGGTTGATCCCTTCCATCCTGTAAGTATCCCAGAGCTCTTTCGGATTTAGTTGTGTTACGACCTTGATGTTATGCTCGGCAACATCCAGGAATATCCTGAACAGGTCAGGAGGCTTCTGATTACCGATCTTGAAGGTCTCTTCGGTGCCGTATGTCTCTATTGTGAACTTGAGGGCGTCCTTCACCATCATGTCCTTGGACGCCGTCATAGCCTCTTCATATCCTTCACTCCCAATTCCTTCCTGACATGGAGCCAGCAAGACAATCCAGCCCTTCAAGTCGTGCCGCACAGCATTCCAGGCGGCATGGATGCCCTTTCCTGCCTGGTAGAGGTTAAGTCCTAACTCACCAACAGACACAAACACAATGTCTCCGGGTTCCTCCACCTCTGCAACCCTCAGCTTCTTCAGAGGTCCAGCCGCTGCTTTGTGACATTCAATGAGGTCGCCTGCTTGGAGATAGACGATCTCTCCATGGTTCACGATTGTGTCGACACAGAACATAGGGAGCTTCTCTTTGACGTTCGATGCAATCTCAATCATGTCCTCAATGACGGGGTTGCCATCAACGTTGCCAAGTCTGCATCCAGGCACGAACCCGCGCTCCAAGTCAAACATACGTGGATGGTTCACGCGGATGGTCTCTCGTCCTGCAACTCCCGGACAGAACAGTTTCACAGTACCCGCCTGTCCAGCGAAGTAATGGTACTCAGAATCAGAGAGAGGGATGAGCAACGATGCGTCCATAACCTTCTCGTCTATGAATATGGGTGTGCCCCTTGACGTTTTGCCAAGCTCTCGGTTTCCTCCATCACAATCATGAAGCAACACGTGGTCCTTCCATTCTTGGTATAACTGAGACCCAAGTATCCTCTTCTCAATCGCATCATCAGAGGGCTTCTTGTGTGAACCACTGGCCACTATTATCTTGATGTCCTCTTTTCGAACGCCGATGCCCAGCAGTCTCGCGGCAAGAGGGGGCAACAAGACTCTCGTGTGTATGTTGGGACGAGTATTGTCGTCCACGATGAACATTATTGTCTTGCCAGGTTTGTAGACTTCCTCTACGAGCTCGTTGAAAGACTTCGAGCCGATTGGATTTTCGAGCACCTGCTCAAGCTTGGCTTCGAAATAATCAAAGTCAGGCTTGTACTCCTCAACCTGGAGGACCGTGACATCCTCCAATGTTCTTGGAATGAACTCGTCTACGAGTGATGCACCATACTTGATAGGAGTCTTGTAGTAGGACATTTTCCTCTCCTCCCTAGACACATCTCGATGTCCATGTAACGCTTACGGTGTATGGTGTAATTGCTATGGCAACGCCGTTTAGAAAACTCTTCTATATAGATGACACCCTCTAATGGAATGTTAGAGTCATCTAACTTTCGCACGGTTTAGTTAGAAAGACAATCACAGAGAGCTTGTGCCATGTCGGACGAAGTGTCACCCACATTGGATTCACAGCAGCTGAAGAGGCTCACAGCTGTAAGTCCGGGCACCAAATGTGTACTCGTTGGCATCGAAGGGCTACGTCCAAGCAGGCACTCATCCGGGAGAGGACGTCACAGGAAACGCAGAGATCGTCACTCTACTCCTGATGAAGACTGCCGCTTCCGTGACTCTCACAGACCAGAAGGCAGAGGGTTGATGAGAAGGTTGATGGACCTCGGCATCACGAAAGGATGCATCTTCACGGTCGTTCAGGGGAGCGGCCACGGTCCTGTTCTTGTTGAGGTGAGGGGAACCAGAATCGCACTAGGCCAGGGAAGGGCCTGCCGAATACTGGTGGAAGAGGCGTCGTAGTCAGGTGAAGATCAAGATTGCTCTGATTGGCAATCCCAACGTAGGCAAGTCTGTGGTCTTCAACAATCTGACAGGCTCCCGACAGCACACAGGCAATTGGCCAGGCAAGACTGTGGAACGAAAGGAAGGGTACTTCGTGCACGAGGGCTACGAGTTCGAGGTAGTTGATCTCCCTGGCGTCTACAGTCTAAGCACTTTGTCAGAAGATGAAGAGGTCGCAAGACAGTATCTGATTGACCATCGACCAGATGTGGTAGTTGATGTTCTCAATGCGTCTCAACTTGAGAGGAACCTGTATCTCACACTTCTCCTCCTCGAGATGCAGTTGAACCTCGTTGTGGTTCTGAACATGAATGATGTTGTGAAAGCCAGAGGAGACACTATTGACGTAGACGCCTTATCGAATAGAATCAGGGCACAGGTGGTGGTCACAACTGCCACGAGAAAAGAGGGAATGGATGACCTGAAAAACGCCATTCTGAAGGCAACTCCGAATCACGTCCTCAGGAACTCGAAAGAGGATGTTGACGAGACGGATCACAGGGCTGGAGAACCGAACGGAGAAGATCTTCTACACTACCACCCTAGGCATCATCACCACGGCGAGTATGAAGCCTTGAAACCCCCTGCCATCAAGTATAGCAAGAGAGTCGAGGAGAAACTAGACCAGATAGTCGATCTAATGAGCGAGGAGAAAGAGCTTCTCGATAGATTCCCGCCTCGTTGGCTTGCGCTCAGAGTATTGGAGCGAGATGACGAGATACTCTTGATGATACAGAATCCCATCATTCGAGAGAGAGTCTTGGAGGTGTCATTGTGAACACCCCCCGGCAGCTGAGCGAGGAGGATTTGGAAACACCGATTCCAGACGATATTGATGTGCAAATCCTCTTGGCAGATGAGAGGTACAAGATCATTGGGGACATTCTCTGCGATGTTTACGAGCCTGGTCAGGAGAAATGGATTCTAAGCGACCTCCTTGACAGTGTGTTTCTTCACCGCTACCTCGGACTGCCCATCTTCCTCGTCATTGTTTGGGCGATGTTTCACTTCACATTTGCGGCATCAGAGGTCTTCATGGCCATGATTGAAGAGGCGTTCATATGGCTGGGGTCGCTGACCTCTCAGATTCCAGTTCCTTGGTTGGCGTCTCTCCTCACTGACGGTGTGATTGGGGGTGTAGGATTCATCCTCGTCTTTGTCCCACCTATCATGTTCATGTATCTGGCAATCTCAATTCTTGAGGACAGTGGATACCTGGCAAGAGCAGCCTATGTCATGGATCGCATCATGATGAGAATCGGCTGACAACAATCATGGTGACACCGCTGATGTCGTGTGCAGCTAGGCTCCCGGTCTACGTAATGATTGCCGGAGTCTTCTTTCCGGCGTTT
>CAYFTD010000091.1:0-1625 GCA_964345915.1 uncultured archaeon | reverse complement strand
GTAGCGTCATATAGAATGACAATGGGATCTATAGCCGCCTGGGCATTTGCCGTGGACTGAAGGGAAGAAAGGAGAACGAATGCTGTGACTGCAACCGCTAGGATACGGACTGTTCTTCTGAAACGCACCATAGGCTCATTCAACCATTCTGCTGAGTCAGCGTGCCAGACTCTAGGCCGTGTTAAAAAGTTATCCTCAGTTCAACTAGCGTGTCAGCTTGTTTCAGTCAGTTCTACGTAGCTCAACGCTCATCTTGCGGCGTTCTGCATCAACTGACTGGATTGTCTTGTGCTGGTTTCGAATCTCGGCGATTCTTTGAGCTAGCAGATGGTAGCACATGTCTACTTCTCTGTCTACAACAACTGAGTGATAGAAACTCCGACATGTGCAGAATACTCTTGGGATGACGAGGTACTCGCGACGCTTTCCGAGTACAGTCCATCTAGTGGTTTCACTAGGTTGGAACTGATGTTTCATCACCCTTCCCTCCTCTACGGCTCTGAGTGCCCTTACGAATCTCCGATTATACTTGTCACGGAAGTACTCGATGTCACTCTGCGTCAGCTCGGCCTTGGAGAGCATCTTTACCTCGTTAGGGGGAAGGGACATGTTTCTCAGCTACAGTTTCAGACGGTCAGGTTAAAATGTTGTAGGATTGATGACAGAGAACGGCTATGGAAACCATTTTGGAAGATCGCGCATTGGTTGTTCAGACAGAGAGTCAGACAGCTCTGTTGTTGTCCGACCTCCAGCTCGGATTTGAACATGAACTCTATGAAAGGAAGGGAGTTGCATTTCAAGCTCAACATACAAGCATTTTCGACAGAGTGGCATCACTCGTCGAGAATCATTCCATAGATGAGATCTATGTAATTGGCGATGTTAAACATACAATTGCTACGGACAGTCACTTCAATTGGCAATCGATACCTGACTTCATGACAGCAGTATCACAGCTCTGTCCAACCCGTGTCATACCTGGAAACCACGATGGCAATCTACTTCCTCTTCTGCCAAGGAATGTAACAATCACTGATGTTCACGGTGTTGTGGTGGGTGACGGTGATGATTCAGTCGGAATCCTACATGGCCATGCGTGGCCTTCACCAGAAGTGTTGAGGGCCCATATGCTCGTTGTCGGACATAATCACCCAACGCTACGAAATGTGAGAGTCGTTGATGCGCCAGAGATCAATCGGGCCGGAAGGCGACGGTTTGCTGGCATCATCCCGGTCATCATACGCTCCAAGTTGGACAAGACCTGTGTTCGTCAAAACATGAACGTCCTGGAGATTCCTGATGACCCAGAGGGCGTTATTGTCACGCTTCCAAGTTTTAACGAGCTCTTCTCGGGAGCTCAGGTGAATACTCCAGAAACGGACTTCATGGGGCCAATCTTTGAGCGTCACTGTGCGGACCTTCAAAGCTCAGAGGTCTTCAGCATAACTGGAGTTTACTTGGGAAGTGTGGAATCGCTGCGAGGCCGTTTCAACGAAATCATTAAATGATTCACTCAGAGGAGTCACTCCAGTCATGGGTCGGTGGTCTAGCTTGGTATGATTCTTGGTTCGGATCCAAGGGATCGCGAGTTCAAATCTCGTCCGGCCCACCATCTTCTCTCTCTT
>CAYFTD010000090.1:0-4788 GCA_964345915.1 uncultured archaeon | reverse complement strand
TAGTGTAATTCCCAGTGAAATCTCCGGTCGTGTGATACCAATTATAGCCCCTTGTTGCATTGATGGCTTGGCCAATGTTTCGTGCATCGGTTCCCACGTGATTGCGCATTCTCTGCATCAGGGCTGGGACGTCAACAGACTCAACCTTCGCACTGAAGTTCAGCGTTTCCGAATGTTGGGTCTGTACAATCAAGTCAGCCACGTATGTCAGGATCTTTGTGGGGATGCACCCTCTGTTTAGACAAGTACCACCCATGGGTCCGTTCTCGACAATCGCGACCTCCATTCCACTTTCGAACGCTGGTGATGCAAGGTTCAGCCCCGCCCCTGAACCTATCACAATCAAATCATACTTCTTCATAGTGTCTGAGTTAACGATAGTGTAAGAGATAAGTCTACCGTTACGTGATAGCGGCTTTACCACTTCTATCTGCAGTTCACAGGTCGCCAAGCTTAAGTGCTGAACGACTGACTCGATACGAAGAGGCTCCAGAGATGAGGATGCTACAGATTCACAGTGATGGCTTCTCCTATGAAGCCAAGAGAAAGGCCATCAAGAATGCGGAGAAGGTTGACTCCAAGACCTATTCCACTGAGGATTCAGTTCTGGTCAACTTCATTGCTGCAGAGAAATCTGACCAGAAGGACCTGAAGAATGCCTCAAAGATGACTGCAGATATGATCGCTGAGGCCGCCGAAGAGGTAAAGGAGCAGAACATCGTTGTCTATCCATGGGTTCACCTCACGGAAACCCCGTCTCCGCCCAGCGCAGCGCTCAAGCTTCTGAAGAATGTTGCAAAGGACTTGGAGGAACGTGGCTACAATGTGCTTCGGGTCCCATTCGGATGGTACAAGGCATTCTCTGTGCATTGCAAGGGACATCCCTTGGCAGAGAGGTCAAAGGTACTCGACCTCGATGTGGACACCAAGCAGGTCAAAGTGGATCATGTTGTCGTAAGTGAGGATCTAACTGCCATTGTCGCCGAGGAGAAGTACACTTCGACCTTCCACATCATGGAGCCCGGCGGAAAGCTCACTGACTTTGACAAGTTTGACTATGCGGATTATGAGGAGCTAGAGCTGTATGTCAAGTATGAAACTGAAAAGGACCGGACTGCGCATGAACCTCCTCCGCACGTTGAACTGATGCAGAAACTGGAATTGGTCGAATATGAGCCTGGTTCCGATCCTGGCAACTTCCGATGGCCACCCAGAGGTCTGACTCTGAAGAGAGCAATAGAGCAACGCGTTGTGGCGGAGATGCTTGAGTATGGTGCTCATATTGTACAGACTCCTCAGATCTACGACTATGAGCATCCTTCACTCAAATCATACCTTCAGAGGTTCCCATCACGCCAGTATGTAGTGCACTCCGGAGAACGCGACTACTTCGCGAGGTTTGCTGCCTGCTTTGGTCAGTTCTTGTTACTCTCTCAGGCCGTAGTTTCACATAGACAGCTTCCCCTGAAGATGTTCGAGATTGCTCCCTCATATCGCCGTGAGCAGAGCGGTGAGCTCGCAGGAATGAGAAGGCTTCGCGCGTTCACGATGCCAGACATCCATGAGTTTGTTGCTGATGTCGAGATGGCAAAAGATGCAGTGTGTAGGCAGATAGAGTTCGTGGAGAAGCTTCACAAAGAGATGGAGATCGACTACGAAGTGTCTTTCCGACTACTACGTTCCTTCTTTGAGGAGAACAGGGAGTACATGGTAGGTATAGTTGACACCATAGGCAAACCTGTGATGCTGGAGTTGTTTGATGACCGGTACGCCTACTTCATCTTCAAAGGCGAATGGAACATAGTCGATGGTCAGCAGAAATCGGGTTGTCTCGGCACTGTCCAGATAGACGTCGAGAACGCAGAGAGGTTCGACATCAAGTACATCGGTGAAGATGGCAAGGAGAAGAGACCTCTGATCTTGCACACTTCACCTACCGGGTCCATTGAACGGGTTCTATATGGTGTTCTGGAACAAGCTGCGAAGGACATTGAAAGAGGAAAGAAGCCAAGCCTTCCACTCTACATGACCCCAGCTCAGGTCCGACTGCTTCCTGTTGACGAGAACCTTGTCGACTATTGTTTGGAACTCGGCAAAGAGCTTGACAAGTTTGGAGTCCGCTATGAGATTGATGATAGGTCACAGACTGTCAGCAAGAAAGTGCGCGCGGCAGAGAAGATGTGGGTACCCTACATTTGTGTCGTAGGTGATAAGGAGAAGAAGAGTGGCAAACTGACAGTCAGACGCAGGGAGGAAGATGACCAAGTGTCGATGACGGTTGGAGAGCTTGCAGAGGAGATTGCAGAAAGAACTCATTTTGCTCCGAAACAGCCTTTGCTTCTACCCAAACTCGTGTCAGCCCAACCTATATTCTCTCGTGAGGTATGAGGGCCGAACCTGATGGTCATTTGAGTGTCTTCATTCGATAGTGTTTTTACATGCATCTCGACAGGCTACCTTGTCAATGAGAGTAGGTGGTACATCTTGAAGGTGCTTGTACTGGGTTCAGGTCTAATGGGAAGGGGTGCCGCATTCGATCTCGCAAGAAATGAAGATGTCGACCAAGTGATTGTGGCAGACATAGAGAGCAAAGCGGCAGAGAGCCTGGCAAGAGAAATGGGTTCCAAGGTTGTTCCCCGGACAGTTGACGCACGGAACCGCAGTCAGCTGGTTTCCCTGTTCTCAGAGGTTGACTCTGTGGTGAGCGCAGTGAGCTACACTGTCAATCTACTCCACACCGAGGTCGCTATTGAAACTGGAACCCACATGTGCGACCTGGGGGGAAACCTCTGGGTTGTCGAGAAGCAAATGGAACTAGATGGTGCGGCAAAGGAAGCCGATATTACTGTAGTCCCAGACTGCGGAGTCGCGCCTGGAATGACAAACATCCTTACGCGATCAGGAATTGACCAGTTCACAGTGATTGATAGTGTAAAGATTCGTGTGGGCGGTCTTCAGCAGAACCCTTTGCCGCCTTTGGACTACTCCCTAATCTTCTCGGTTGAGGGTCTGATAAACGAGTACGTCGAACCTTGCAGGGTCATCCGGAACGGAAAGGTTGCAATGGAAGATCCTCTAGAAGAGATCGAGAGGATTGAGTTTCCGAAACCGTTCGGGACTCTGGAAGCCTTCAACACAAGTGGGGGAACGTCTACTCTCCCGATAACTTACGAAGGCAAAGTACGAAACCTTGACTACAAGACAATTCGATATCCAGGCCACGGGGACAAGATGTGGTCGTTCTTTAAGCTTGGTCTTATGGATAGCCAGGAACAGGACTTCGATGGAGTGAAGATAGCACCAAGAAAAGTCTTGGAGCGACTCCTTGAACGCAACCTTCCTCCAACAGGCAAGGATGCAACGCTAATCCGAGTTTCCATAGAAGGTCGCAGAGAGGCCGAGCAAAGGATTCTGCAGTATGATGTGATAGACTACTTTGATGATGAGTCTGGTCTAACATCGATGATGCGCACAACTTCGTTTCCAGCGGCAGTCGTTGCCACCATGTGCGCCGATGGTACTATCACCGAAAGAGGAGTCTTGCCTCCAGAGCTTGCTGTACCATCCGGTCCCTTCATCGAGGAGATGCAAAGACGAGGTATTTCCATTAATGAAACACTGATTCAGTTGGGATAGTCAAGCGAGGCAGTTCCAGTAAGTGTTATCTTCGATTAGCCATCACTTGCCTTGGTGTCAATCCATGGCAGACTACAACGCCATATACGATAAGATCCTTGACGCGCGCAAAGTCTTGAAGGGAATCAAGCACGTCACAAGATTGGATCACACCACCACGTTCAGTAGAATGACGGGTGGAGAGATCTATCTCAAACTGGAGAATCTTCAGAAGACGGGCTCTTTCAAGGTTCGAGGTGCTGCCTACGCAATGTCTCAGCTCAGTGATGCTGAGAAGAAGGCTGGAGTCATCGCTGCCTCTGCAGGCAATCATGCTCAAGGTGTTGCATATGCGGCAACCCGGCTTGGTATCAAATCCACTATTGTGATGCCCAGGTTCTCTCCAGTTGCAAAGATACAAGCGACGCAGGGTTATGGCGCTAACGTAGTATTGCATGGGGAAACCTTTGATGATGCTCTTGCACAAGCACTAGAAACCTCGGAAGCTTCTGGAGTAACGTTTCTTCATCCATTCAATGATGAGGATGTAGTTGCGGGTCAGGGTACTATTGGACTTGAGATTATCGAGGAACTGCCAGATGTTGATTCTGTGGCTGTCCCTGTTGGAGGTGGGGGTCTCTCATCAGGAATTGCCATCGCTATTAAGCACAAGAAGCCCGAGGTTGATGTGTACGGCGTTGAGGCTGCGAGTGCTGCATCTATGAAGGTTTCATTGAAGAAAGGCAAGATAGTGAAGGTTGAAGGACTCGATACGGTGTGCGATGGCATAGCAGTCAAAGAACCTGGCAAGCTCACCTATCAAATTGCCAAAGATCTCCTCACTGATGTCGTCACGGTTGAAGAGCTGGAAGTCACGCGTACTCTTTTCCTTCTCTTAGAACGTGCGAAGATAGTTGTCGAGCCTGCAGGATGTGTTGGCCTTGCGGCGTTTCAACACCGAAAGATTGACGTCAAGGGCAAGAAAGGAGTTGCGGTCTTATCGGGAGGCAACATCGACATGAGCTTCTTGTCACGGGTCGTCGAGAAGGAACTCTTCCGTCTAGGACGCTCAGTCCGAGTCAGAGGTGTCATCTTAGACAGGGTTGGGAGCATGAATCGAGTCCTCAACATAGTCGCCGATTCGGGCGTGAGCGTTGTGGAGATAGACCAGGA
>CAYFTD010000089.1:0-5725 GCA_964345915.1 uncultured archaeon | reverse complement strand
ATTCTTTTCATGTACCATCCCGGAGTCAAGTTGCGCGCAGATTCCTTCACTTCTCTGTCTACGAGAAGATCAGTCTGCAGCGGAGGTTCGCTCATGAAGAGGCAGTCCTTCGGCAAGAGTTCCTGAGTAAAGTACCAGTCATCGAACTGATACGCTCGTTCCCTGGCCCGCTCAGGATGATTGAAGTCGTCAAGACTACACCAGTTCAAAGCAAAAGCTGCATCGGCGTTCTGGAGAGATCCTTGAAGTTCTTCAGATTCCTCCAAAGAGGAACCAGAATCGGCAGCCCTTTGTTCTGCGCCGCGGACGACACGCCTGAGCATAGAGAATCCCGGCGGCGAAATCAGTTTCACATGTGCTCCGAGTGAAGTGCACATCATAAGCAGACTGTGCGCTGTACTCGGAAGGGCAAACTTTGAGCCAAAACTCCAAGAAATCACAATCCTCCTGTCCCTCAATTCGCCAAGACGCTCCCAGAATGAAGCTACCACTGCAAGGGCAGACTGTGGTGCATGAATCTCGTCAACAAGGTTGACAACTGGGACAAGCGAGGCCTGAGGGAACTCTTCAACAATCGACCGTCCCGCCCCTAGGGTTTCACGATCTATGAAACCAGTCACGAGCAAGTCCACAGTGGGACTTAGCATCGAAACCTCCGAAAGGATGTCATCAGTTGCCCTGGACGATACCATGTCCCATCCGAGTCCCACATGAGGATGTCCAAGCCGCGCACACGTCAAATCCAAGATTCTAGATTCTTGGGGTGGGACATTGTGAAAGAGCGAGCCAACGACTGTTGCCCGGGATACATCTTCGATTGTCATATCTGAGCTGAAATCACGATATCCCAATGTTTCTTGTATAAGACGTTCCAGTGCGTCACTTTCCAGGTCAAGCATGTAGCTCAAACATCGATATGCGAGTTCATTGCGATAAAGACTTCGTGTTTGCTCAGCACATTGGTTCGGGCTCCCTCGAATTCACAATGAGCAACCCTTAAGTCCGCGCTGCTAACCTCATCATCAACTCATGGAGGCAGTCAGGTTGGTAAGCTTTGCAGAACTCCAAAAGAAGATCGAGAAGAAAGAGGCCGTTGTTTCTGTGGTCGGACTTGGCTATATTGGGCTGCCCACTGCTCTCTTCTACAAGAAGAAGGGACTCTCGATCATAGGAATTGACACCAACGAGGAATTGATTTCGGAATTGAGAGAAGGCAAGATCCGAGTCAAAGAAGAGGGGCTTGAGGAGTTGGCTAGAGAACATCTGTCTGAGATCAAAGTGGACTCGTCATACGACAGTCTAAGCCAAAGTGATGTCTTCATTCTCTGCCTTCCCAGCCCGATTGATGAATCTGGCAAACCTGTGACTCAATTCCTGGAAAACTCGCTAACTGATATTGCAGCCAGAGTTACAAAAGAGTGTCTCGTGCTCGTAGAGAGCACAGTTCCTGTGGGGACAACTGACCGACTGGCCAAATACTTCGAAAAGAAGAGTGGTAAGAAGCTGGACAAAGACTTCTGGTTCGCTCATTGCCCAGAGAGAGTGCTTCTAGGAAGCATTGTACAGGAGATGAACACCAATCATCGCCTAGCAGGCGGAGTCACAGAGAAATCGACATCCTTAGCTGTTACATTCCTAGGCACGGTCTTCTCCTCGAGACTAATCCATCCCACGAGTGCTAGAGTTTCAGAGACCGCAAAGCTGGCAGAGAACGCGTCTAGAGACGTCAGTATTGCCTATGCCAATGAGCTTGCACAAATCTGCACGACACTCTCTGTCGACGTAATGGATGTTATTGCCTTGGCCAACCTGCATCCACGTGTGAATATTCTGAATCCAGGCCTCGGAGTCGGTGGCTATTGTCTTCCCAAGGACGGATGGATTCTCGTAGAGTCTACACCTGACCAAGAGGAGGATGGGGTCTTAATTCAAGCGGCGCGGAAAGTCAACGATAGCATGCCTGCTCATGTGTCAAAGAGAATCAGGGATGTAGTGTTGGACCTATCGCTCAAACCAACTGTGGGTCTACTGGGTGTGAGCTTCAAGCCAAACGTTTCAGACACCAGAAACAGCCCTTCGCTTGAACTCATAACGCTCCTCGGGGCAACAGGAATGGAGGTCGTTGTCTACGACCCGCTCGTAAATCAAGAGTTTGGGGATAGAGCTGTAGATAGCTTGAATGAGATGCTACAATCCTGTGATATTGTCGTTCTTGGTGCGGCGCATGACATCCTCGTCGAGGAACTAAGCGCGGGAAACCTCCGTGAAACGGTACTTGTAGACCCAGCCGGGAAGGTACCCAATCTCAGTGAGAAGGTAAGAAGATACGTGGGCCTCAGTGTTTAGATGTGAAATGACTGAGGGTTCCGAACGTCCTACGATGCAAGCAGTCTTCGAGAAAACTCATCATATTCTCGTTGCTGATTCATATCGCCCTCAGACTTAATTCGGGATGTAGCATTAGCGTTCCTGGTGATTGCATGGGAATTCTCGGGACTCAGGCAGATACAATCTTCGATGTCAATCTGATCATTCAGACTCTGCTGATTGCTGTTCTCTTGATAGGCTACTACTCAATGAAACCTCGCAGACTTCTCAAACGTCATGGTATGATCATGGCCATTGGCACCATAGTCAATCTAGCAGCTGTTCTGTCGATTATGCTCCCATCCCTGATTTTGAACTGGAATGCGGTGGCCTCAGATCCCACCAATCCTGGAGTATTGATCACCATTGTCCACGTTGTCGCTGGCACGATAGCAATACTGGTGGCGTCTAGATTCAGTTTCCGATTCTTTCTCAGTGTGCAGAGAAACACACCTCTCATATGCGGCACCCGTCGATTCATGTACACGACCTTGGCATCTTGGTTGACCAGCCTGGGGCTAGGTTACGGTTTCTATATCTTCTACTACTTGTAGACTCGCTTCACTGGCCTCAGTATCATTTAGTTGAGAGACGGGCATTTCAGTATGCAAGACATAAACTCCTAGCTGCAAATACCTTTTCCAAGACCCAAATGCTAAATGTGGCCAAGTCACCGACTCGAGGTGAGTCAAGATGAAGAAACTACTCGTCACCCTGACTGTGGCTGAGAGCAAGCGACTGATTGCAAAGGGATTGCTTGCTACAGAGGCTGTGAAGAAGGCACTCAAGGAAGGGTATCTCTGCATAACAATGGGCACAACCTCGGCGTATCTCGCAGAGGAGTTGCTTGGTGAGTATGATAAGACTCGGCATATTGCAGGTATTGTTGTTCCAAAGGGGCTGGCGGTGACGGACCGCAGCAAACGCTTCACCGATGCCATATTCCACAAGGGTGAATATGTGGAAGGAAAGAAAGTAGTGGACATTCTTGACGAGCTCGGTCCGGGTGATGTCATTATCAAGAGTGCAAATGCCCTAGGCGCAGACTACATTCCCATTGTACTTCTCGCGAGCAGAACCGGAGGTACCGTGGGCACTTTCATGGGATCGGCCGCTGCGAAGAACATCACAGTGCTCATGCCAGTTGGGTTGGAGAAGTGTATCCCGACTAGCTATGACGAATTCTGCTCCGAGTTTGGAATGGATGATTGGGACTATGCAATAGGGACTCCAGTGGGAGCTGTTTCTGTCCCCGTAGCAATCACATTCACCGAGATAGAGGCTCTGGATGCACTGTTCTCTGTTTCTGTGATGCCAATCTCGGCAGGAGGAGTAAACGGCGCTGAAGGAGCCATAACACTATACATTACAGGCGAGGACAAGAGTATCAATGAAGCCTACATGTTCCTAAAGGGGATAAAGGGCGAGCCCTCTTTCCCACATGTGGAACACGTTGTATAAACATGAGCTCGAGGACTGAAATAGGGAGCAAACACTATGGCCGAGAACGTGATTCAGACCAAGGAACTGACTAAGATCTTCGAGAAAGGAAAGAAACGAGAGGTTATTGCACTCAACAGTGTGAGTCTAGAGATAAAGCGGGGAGAAGTATTTGGCCTCTTGGGACCTAACGGTGCTGGCAAGACCACGCTCATCAGGGTGCTTGTCGGACTATTGACTCCGACAGCAGGAAGGGCTTGGGTACTCGGACGCGATGTTCAACAGGACATTGACTACATTCGAGAGAGAGTGTCTCTGCTACCGCAGGAGGCTGGGATCTATGAACGACTTACAGCTCGAGAGAACCTCGTCTATTATGGTGGGTTATATGGCATCCCTGAAGATGAGCTTCAGAAACGCGCCGACAGACTGCTTGACATAGTCGACCTCAGAGATAGAGAGGACTATCAGGTAAGGGGTTTCAGTGGAGGCATGAAACGGAAGGTCCTCGTAGCTCGCGCTCTGATCATTGAACCAGAGATTGTCTTCATGGATGAACCTACAACAGGAGTTGACACGATCGGAGCACGAGTAGTCAGGAATCTGCTGAAGAAGCTGAGCGCCGAGCAGAACCGAACGATCATCCTAACAACGCATGACCTCAACGAGGTTCAAGAACTATGCGACCGTGTGGGAATTCTCAATGAGGGAGATCTGGTCGCAATAGGGGCACCTGGTGACTTGGAGGAACAATTCAAGGCTGCAAATCTAGAAGAGGTCTTCATGGGGCTTGTCACAGGCGAGGGAGTCTACAAGCGTTAGTCGTTGTTGTCAGCCATTGCAGACTCACGCCTGCATGAACATCGAGTCTATTGTCAATCTTTTGTGACCTATCATCACACTTAGATATGATAGCGAGAGTAGGTTGGAGCTATATCTATGAAGTATGAACGACCCCTTGTTGGGTACTTTATTAGCAGCACACCCAGGCCTCACTTCGGAAAGACCTCTCCTGTTCAGAAAGGACTCATTCCCAGTTTCCTTGATGGAGAGGCGGATCTATGTGAGGAAGGAGTAGGTATTGGCGTTCCAGTGCTTCAATATAGGCGAGACTTCTTCTTCCCTGGGTCAGCTGACGTGTCAGCGGACGGGAGAATTGACAGGGGTGGATGGAAGCGGTTCAACCTAGACCTTGTGGAGCGGTACCAGTCCGAAGGTACGAAGAGCATGAAGACCTACACCTGGATAGTCCAGAGGATCTACAATCGACTCTACAAATCATCGCTGACAAGGAAGATCATCAAGGACATGCAGTCCCGCTTCCCAATACTTCACCATCTGGATCGATTCTATCGACCTTCATTCTTCAAAGTCAAGAGTCAAGGAACTGTGAGAACGCACTATGATATCTCCGAGTCCGGAAACATCCTTGTTGAACTGGATCTATCAGAGTTGAACAGGTCTGGACTCCAGCAAATCTACATATCCAATGAGCTGGGAGGTCGAGTCTTTGATCGCTACACGGATAGCACAGGAGCGGTTCTGGCTGGTAGTGAGATAGGAGAATGGGTCCAAGTATCTGGGAGCTGGGTGTCTTTTCAATCGAAGAAGGCCGGATTGAACTTTCGGATTGAGATTCCTGATGGAGTGGTGGCCTATCGTGGTAGAGAGATTATCCATCCAGACATATTCTGGACCGGAGTTGTCTTCATGCTGCCTCCTGATGTCAAAGAACTGAGCTACGGTATTGGGCTAGAGCCTCTGCAAAAAGCCGGGAGGAGATACCTTGTCGACTGACGTGTTGCTTCTCTATCCGTATTTCAACGAAGAACTTGACCAGTCAATCTTTCGATATCCTCCATTGGGCCTTGGTTACCTTGCATCAATGTTGAAGAATGCAGGCTTGAGAGTCAAGCTG
>CAYFTD010000088.1:0-2581 GCA_964345915.1 uncultured archaeon | reverse complement strand
TCTCCGAGCTTCACTTTGCAGCCACAATCCGGTTACGAAGATATCCAATACCTTCTATGAACAACTCCATCTCATCTCCAACTTGAAGATACTCTGGAGGGTCACGCGCAAACCCCACTCCTGATGGTGTGCCAGTAGTGATAACATCGCCAGGTTCGAGGGTAAATGACTGAGAGAGGTATGAAACGATTTGTGAAACATTGTGAAGAAGATGGGAAGTACTAGAATCCTGTTTCAGGACGCCGTTGACTCTAGTCTGAAGAGTCAGATTAGAGGCCTCTCCGAGCTCGTCTGTAGTGACAATACATGGACCCATAGGGCAAAGGCCGTCGAGTGACTTGCCTCGTATCCATTGCGCGTCATTCCTCTGAAGGTCTCGAGCACTCACATCATTGATTATCGTGTAGCCCGCCACATGCTCAATGGCCTTCTCTTCAGAAACCTCCTTGCACGTCTTGCCAATCACAACCCCTAGTTCGACTTCCCAGTCGAGCTTCTTCGTTACCTTTGGGATGGGAATGTCAGTATCCGGATCTGCAACACTTGAAGAGAACTTCGCAAATATGGGAGGGAATTCAGGGACTCTTACTCCCGTTTCCTCTGCATGATCCCTGTAGTTCAGACCCAGCCCAATTATCTTCCCCGGTCTCCTAATCGGAGCCTTGAGGCCAATCTCATCCTTTACGAAAAGCTCTGGCCTACTATCGGACGATGATTTCAAGTAGGTTTCCACAATCTCCATCACTGCTGCAATACCTGCATCCCATTTCAGAAGGTCAATCATCCTAACCGGGAATCTGAGCCCATCTACGTAATGTTCGATGCCAATGTAGTCTGCAGCATGTGGGATGTCCAGTACTCCGTCCGTAAGTTCAACACCGATGGAGGTCTTATCGTCCTTCGAATATGTGATAAGACGCATGGGGTCAGGCTCTGGTCGTGGTGCATTAATGTTTAGTGGTGAATCGCATCATGGTGACTATAACATCTTATTTATCCGGACTACGGAGGTTTCCGCTTGAGGAGTGTTGATAGTTGTCGGAAACGCCATCGCTGGATGATCTCCCTGATGAGGTCTTTGTGGCCTTGGGCCGCAGAGGAATGGAAGGCATTCCTCTTAAAGAGTGCACCTATGCTTGCACCGGGAAAGAACTGAAACTGATCAAGATGGAAAGGAGCCCAGAGAACATCACAGGCAGGGGACTTGAGCCTGTTGTCGAGGACTGGCTAGTAGAATGTGATAAATGCAAGAGACCCTTCACTATTCGAGCAAAGATACGCTATGTCGATGGAGAGAGAATCGACACAATGGTCAATCTCTTGGATGACAAGGGCAATGATCTAGGATGGTTGGGAAGCTATTAGGTGACTGATTTGCTTCAGAAATACAAGATTGCAGTGCTGCCCGGCGACGGTATCGGAAGAGAAGTAATACCACAGGCTGTACGAGTGATTAAGGAGGCCGCATCTGTTGTAGGTGGCCTTGATTTTGATCTCCACGAGTTTGAATGTGGTGGAGAGTATTTCCTTAAGACCGGAAGTGAATGGTCAGAGAAGGCTGCAAACTTTGCCAAGTCAAAGGCAGATGCCGTCTTACTTGGTGCTGTGGGTGCATTGGACTCTGAGGGCAAGACCGTGAGGCGTTCAGATGGCCATCTGGCTGGATATGAAGTAGTCATCGGGCTCCGACAGACCCTAGACCTTTACGCGAATGTCAGACCTGTGAAGTTGTATGAAGGTGTTCCAACACCATTGGCAGTCAAAGGCCCCAGTGACATCGACATGGTGATAGTCCGAGAGAACACCGAGGGGCTCTACGTTCCAGCAAGGGGAAGGCTCTCAGGACGTGCAGAAGGGGACCTTGCGCTCGACCTAAGAGTCATCACCGCCAAGGGCTCTGAGAGGGTGACAAGATATGCGTTTGGGCTTGCCATGAAACGGAATGGTGCACCCGGCGATGGCAAGAGAAGAGTAACGTGCGTTGACAAAAGCAACCTTCTCGCGGGCTGTCAGCTATTCAGAGAGTCGTTCGACAAGACGGGGAACGATTTCCCAGATGTTGAAAGGGACTACTCCTATGTAGATTCGTGGACACTCTCGGTCATCAGAAGACCTGAGCATTACGATGTCGTGGTTGCTCCCAATGCTTTCGGAGACATCATCAGCGATCTCGGAGGAGCACTGCAAGGAGGGCTTGGAGTCGCACCTTCAGGCAATATCGGGGAACAGCATGCAGTCTTTGAGCCAGTCCACGGGTCTGCGCCAGACATTGCCGGGAAAGGACAAGCCAACCCAATCGCCGCAGTATTGTCAGTGGCAATGATGTTGGAATGGCTAGGGATGAAACACAGCGACAAGGATTCGTTGAAGGCGGCCAAAAGAATCAGACGATCAGTTGAGGGAGTCCTTCAAGATGGTCGGGTCCGCACACAGGATTTGTGTTTTGGAGAATGGTCCAAAGTGAAACCCTCAACAACAGAGGAGGTTGCTACGGAGATCATCAACAGGATGAAGGGGGTGGCCTAGTGGGTAAGACCTTGGCTGAGAAGATTCTGGGTCGCCATACTGAGAAAGGTGATGC
>CAYFTD010000087.1:0-4539 GCA_964345915.1 uncultured archaeon | reverse complement strand
CTCACTGAGGATCTTAGCACTGGGTGCATCATATGCAGTGAGCATCACTATCTTCTTGCCCTTTTTCTTCATCTGACGGATTCTATGAGTGGTCTTTCTTGCCAATGCATATCTCCGATTCTGCCTGTGAGAGTCCGTTATTTATACAGTACTATATACAGAATTCACAGTGTATATCCCTGTATATAGAACGCTGCTCCATGCCTTCCGGTCCTAGAGAGTCACACCCTTGCCCCTGAGTCGCTTCTTGTACAGCTCCATTCCGAGGATTGCAGGAAGTGCTGCAGAGATGCAGACGAGCCAGTCGTACCATGTTAGAGGTACGAAGAAGAAGTGCAGACCATATGGAGCGAGTATCTCCTGGGCAAGCGGCACGTACATCAAAAGGAAGTGCGCCAGGTAGATTAGGCCGATGAGGAACAGGTAGCGAATGAGACCAGGCTCTCTGATACCCCTAGTCACTGGCATATTGATCCTCCTGATGATGAAGACAACCGTGCTTTCAACGAGAAGGATAACGGTCAGCAACATGACTGCGGCCTTGGTGACTGCGGTTATCTCGAAGGGGCCGGTGTAGGGGTCAACGTATCCAGCATAGAAACCGGCAATGTTCTCTGGAAACAGCGGTATGATGTTGAACCAACCAGTGAGCGTAAAAGCATAGACGGCTGCGGCTCCTATTGCCATCAGGAAGACATTCAGAGCCATGAACCTCCCAAGCGGTCTAGTTATGATCTCCTCACTGTCTCTTGGCTTCTCCTCCATCGCTCTCGGGGAGGTTTTATCGAATACCAGAGCCAAGCCTGGGAATGAGTGAGTTGTGACAACAAGATAGAGACTCTGCCACGTTGCCAGCATGGTGATTGTCGCAGGCAAGATGAATAGCGCACCAAAGAAGAGAATGCTCTCAAAGAGGTTGATTGCCACATAGAAGTAGATCATCATCCTGATCTTCTGGAAAAGGCCTCGACCCTCGTGGACGCCGGTGACAATGGACGCAAAGCTGTCGTCAGTAATGACAAGGTCAGCGGCCTCCTTAGCAACGTCCGTACCAGTTATTCCCATGGCGATTCCTGCATCACTCATAGCAAGGGCAAGTGCATCATTCACCCCGTCACCCGTCATCGCGACGACTTTCTTTTGGTCCTGATATCTCTCAACAATTGACTGCTTGTGGTCCGGATTGACTCGGGCGAACACATTCACCTTGGGGAAATCCTTCTCCTTGACCTCGTAGACATCCTTTCCTTCAACAGCAAGGGATTCGGTACGGTAGATTCCTAGGTCCTGTGCAATCGTCTTGGCTGTAGCTGCAGAGTCCCCAGTAATCATTACAACGTTTATCCCTGCACTGTGACAGTCCTTCACTGCCTCCTTGACGCCATCGCGTGGCGGGTCCACGATACATGCGAATCCAAGGTAGGTAAGGTCCTGTTCAGCAACGTCACGTGCGTCCTTCACCGTAGGCAGGGCCTTCATCTCTTTTCTTGCCAATGAGATTACACGGTAGCCCTTGGCTGCGTACCCGTCAACCAGCGTCTGCACCGTCTTCCTTGATGCCGCTGTAAATGAGGCTGCCTTCCGTCCGTTTCCAATCATCTTGCATCGCGGAAGCAGTACTTCAGTGGCACCCTTGACGAACGAAACGTACTTGTCGCCGTCGTGGCAAATCTTGGCCATTCTCTTAAGTTCCGACTCAAATGGAAACTCTTCTACAACCTGGAACCTCTTCCGGACAACTTCCTCGTCGACACCGCTCTTTCTGAAGAAGGTCAGCAGTGCCGCATCGGTTGGATCTCCGAGAGGCTCCCAAACTACTCCCTGATCGGGGATTTCTTTCATCGCAATCTCAGCGTCGTTGTTGATTCCACCACACGTGATCAGATCAAGCAGATTCGGCCAATTGGCGACATCTGTCACCAGAGACTGCTCGGCCGCATTGACGTTCTGAGTGGCAGATGCATCCCTCAACTTGTAGATGTCACCTTCAGGGTTGTAACCATCACCTGTGATTGTATACAGATTCTCAGTGTCCCAGCAGAACTTGACAGTCATTTGGTTCCTCGTCATGGTTCCAGTCTTGTCGGAGCAGATGACACTCACACGACCAAGACTCTCAACCGCAGAGAGATCTCTGATGATGACACCCTTCTTTGCCATTGCCAAGACACCGGTAAGAAGAACGATGGTTGTCAAGAGAGGTATATTGATCGGCATGATAGTCATAGCCCGAGTAATCCCTGCCGTCATCCTATCAGCAATCATTGTGAGAGATAGATCGATGGGCAGGGCATTCACCAATGGAGAGATGAGAAGCTGCCATGCAACTGAAACCGTCATCAGGACGATGGCTGCAATGCCGAGATACTTCGCAAGAAGATTCACCTTCTTTCGGAGGGGAATGTCTCCTGTATTGAGCTCACCTAGAGTGCCCTGTATCTTGCCAATCTCGGTTGCACCACCTGTTGTGGTGGTTACGACCTTTGCTGAGCCTGTAGACACAAAGGTTCCGAAAAACACCATGTTTCTCATGTCAGTTAGAGGGGCGTCAGCTTCGGCCAGCAAGGTTTCGTCTTTCTCAACAGGGACGCTCTCACCGGTGAGTGAAGCTTCGTTTGTTGTGAGATTGTATTCAACAAGGATCCGACCGTCAGCTGGAATTCTGTCACCCGGCTCCAAAATGAAAACATCACCAGGCACGATCTCAGTCGGGGTGACGTTAATCTCCGATCTGTTACGAAGTACGCGGGCATCACCGGCAGATAGTTGTTCCAGTGCCTCAAGTTTCTTCTGAGCCCGATATTGCTGGAAGATTGCGACAAGACAATTGATGGCTACGATACCCAGCCAAACGGTGGCCTGAGCGAGCTGATTCTCTGTCGAAGGAAATGCGTACGCTAACACAATCAGTGCAATAGAGCTAATCAGATAGATGTTAATCAGCCAGTTCAGAATAGGGGCAAGGTATACCTTCCAGAATGACCCTCGAACCTTTGGAATGGCGTTGGGACCGTACTGTTCGGTTCTCCTCCTCACGTCAGCTTTCGAGAGACCTTTGTCGGGATCCACCTTAAGCTCCTTCAGTACCTCCTGAAGAGGTAATGAATGATACAAAGGGCCTGAAGGGGCTGTAGGTTCGGTGGCAGTGTCCGCAGTCATCAGAGTCCCTCTTAATTGCTGCACGTCACCATGGACATACTACAGATAAATGAACTTGTAACTAACAGTAGGATTACCATGGGCATGTAATCTCGTTAAAGGAATATGAGGTATCTAAGAGCTCACAGGAAGAAATCCATTCTCGTTTCAAAATGGCAGCTTCGATAGGTTCATCTATGGAAAGATTCGATTCGAGAAGTAAGCGGAATCATGTCTTCTGGTGCACTCTATGCTTCAATATCTTGAGCCATACCCATACCCCTACGAACCCAAGAAAGCCCAAAAAAGCAACCTCAAGCTAGTTGCCGCCATTGTCATATTCATGATTGTCATTTCGGGCGGGTTTATCTTGACTCTGCCCCTCGGTGAGCAGACAGAGCCAGTCAACGTTGCGATCATAGACTCAGGAATTGACCTTGATTTTTCTCTAGTGAGCAGGGTATCAAATCAGACGAGCTTTGTATCAACTGATTATGGTTACCAAACGTCAGATCCCTCGGTGACTGACTCGTCACCGGACAACGTGCCTCACGGAACAATCATAGCTAAGGAGGTAGCGGCTCTCAGCCGAAGTGCTGTGATAATAAACGCAAAGGTACTGGGCGCTAGCGGTGCGGCAACAGCAAGGGGACTTGTAGCCGCGATATATTGGGCTGTTGAGATGAACTGCAGTGTGATCAACATCAGCCTAGGGTCGCTCCCGACCTTCGGAGATCCACTGAAGGAAGCCATTGAATGGGCGTTTGCACAAGGAGTCGTGTTGGTGGCTGCAGCAGGCAATGAGGGCGAGGATCTAGTTGCTGGAAACCAAATCAACTCTCCAGCATCATTAGAAGGGTGCATTGCTGTAGGAGCTCTAAATGAGTTTGGCAGCCCAGCAATCTACACCAGCCCTGGACCAACCGCTACCAGATACATGAAACCAGACCTCTCTGCCAGAGGCTACTATGACGTTGGAAACACGAGGTACAGTGGAACTAGCTTTGCTGCGCCTCGAGTCACTGCGGCAGCTGCGGAACTGATTGCACACTCTATTAGGAACGGCATAGCATATACTCCGGGGTCAATCATCACGGCTCTTCTGAAGGGAGCCAATGGATTGTCTCATCCAGAGTATGTGGTTGGAGCTGGCGAAGTGAACGTCGAGAATTCCAAACAAATCATATCGTCAGCTTCAATCGATGGTGCGCTTCCGGCAATCACTTACGTCCACCCCAGAGTCCTACCCATTGACTACGAGAAGCTCTTCTACGGTGATACCTACAACTTCACCATCCAGGTCTTCACGGCCGGATACACAACCTTCAATCTTGTAATAGATAGTGACGAACCTTCAATGTTTGACCTTCCTTCAGCAGTCACAATCAACCAGTCAGGTCA
>CAYFTD010000086.1:0-1837 GCA_964345915.1 uncultured archaeon | reverse complement strand
AAGTCAGACAGACTCACCTCTTGGGGCGGTAACTGATAGACAAGTTCCCAGTCCGGCTCCTCATGATGGTCGGACATACTGAAGATTCGTCTACCCCTGCGGGGATAAATCCATCGTTTTGATGTTGCAGTATCAGAATGGAAAAACTTGAGAGAGGTTGACTCCTCTCCCAAGATTCGCTCTAGTAGAGGTTGGCTGAAATGCCGCCTGTTGCGGCCTGCGCTGTGATTGTGACTCTGTTCGAAGCTGTGTCATAATTCGGCGTTTCGTAGTGATTCAGCAAGACTGCAGTCCATCCCGGTGCACTCACCGAAACGCCACCTGTACTCGTAGCGGCCACGAAGCTGCCTTCAACGCCCACCGGGAGTGTAACGTCGGCATTAATGCCGCCTGTTGACGTTTCCAGGTCAATCTGAACGTCACCAGTGATGTTGACATCGCTATTCAGAGTCAAATCGATCCCGCCAGTTACAGCGGTGAGTGACACATTTCCAACGCGAGCGTCATTCTGCACATCGACGTCGATGCCTCCAGTCGTGGTGACCAGGTCGATACTGTAATCTACACCAGTCCCAAGCACTACGGTTGCCCCACCTGTCGTGTAGTCAAGAGCAATCCTGTTGGAGCTAAAGGTGACATCTGGTTCGCCATCTACATCTATTGTCCTATTGTAGACCTCCACCTCAATTCTGTAGAGGAGGGTGGCGTTGTCCTCAAAGTCGACAACAATGCCTCCGGTGGTGAGGTCAATGTCCAAAGTTACTGTACCTGTCGTGGCGCCTACTTCAGCATCAAAATAGAAGGTGGTCTTTGGGCCGTCTGGAGTCCAGATTGGATTCCAAGTCCACCCTTCCGAGCCTAGGTAGGATACTGCAGCCACTGATAGCGCGCTTACTACTATGACGGCAATTATACACACAGTCATTCCTGTGTTTCTCTCATAACTACTCATTTCTCATTACACCTATGTGATATGACCTGAGGAAGCGGTGCCACTTCTCTCGCAGGTCTCTGTACTGTTGATCTTCATCCACTACAAAACGACGCATCAAGAGCGATGCATCGCTCATGACCGAGTCAGGTATCTTCTTCTTGCCCTTCCTCTCCGCGACCTTCAGATTCGAGAGTATCAGATTCTCGCGTTCAATCATCTGGGTTAAGATGTCCCTCGCCTCGTCCATCTTGTGCTCGGGAATCTCGACTCCATAGGCGGAGAGAGCACTGATCATAAACCTGATACGGTCTTCCGCGAGCCTCTTGGCTTTCGGGCCGGTTCGCATAGTTTCACTGGCGTCCAATCGGTACTCTCTTGCTGTAGCTCGATAGTACCGTTGCACAATCCCAGTTGTCGTCTGCTTTGTACCAACTTCTCTCACAAGCTTGGCCTCTTTCAGCTTCTGAATGTGATGAAGCACTGTGCCCGGGTTCTTGTTCAGAGCTACAGACAACTCCTTCACAGTCAATGCGTCTCTTCCCAATCGCCTGAGGATCTCAGCTCGCGTTGGCTCAAGGAGGAGCTTGATGAGCTTCTTGTTAGTGACTATCTCCAAGTCCTTGATTGGCTTGGCTACTGGTCCTACTCCCATTACTCATATCCCTCCCACAAATTTCAGATCAGGCTCTTGGCTGTCCGTGTCGGGCATCTCTTCTCCGGTAAGAATGAGATACACTCTGCTAATTCCAATGGCCATAGCTGGTATTGACAGAAAAATCGTAAACAGGCCGAGAGGTAGTATGTACCAGGCGACTATGTCAATGTTGTAGCTAGGGTTGAGCATATTCAGAATCAAGGGCATCCATGGTAGAATTATGATTCCCAAGAAAGCAGACCAAGTAC
>CAYFTD010000085.1:0-9370 GCA_964345915.1 uncultured archaeon | reverse complement strand
CACATCTCATCTGTGATCGTTGTCGCCCGAACGTCAAGCGTTCCTCTGAAGATTCCGGGGAATCCAAGTGAGTTGTTAATTTGGTTGTCGAAATCACTGCGACCTGTGCCAACGATTCTCGCTCCAGCCTCCTTGGCATCCCACGGCCAAATCTCAGGGAGCGGATTAGCACAGGCATAGACAATCGAGTCTGACGCCATCATTGAGATCCATTCTTTCTTCACTGTGCCAGGAACTGGTCTTGAGGCGGTCACTAACACATCGATTCCTTCTATGACTTCGCCAAGATTGCCGGTCTTTCTCTCAGGGTTCGTCTTCTGGGCCAGGTCGTACTTGAAGAAGTCGTAGTCTTTCTGCTCTACGATGTCCTCACGGTCAGCATAGATCGCACCTTTGCTGTCAACCATGACCACATTCTTGGGGTTAACGCCTGCTGAGAACATGAGATATGCAGTTCTTGTGTTAGCGGCGCCAACTCCTAGGAAAGCCACTGTGATACTCTCGATGTCCTTCTTGACGACGTTGAGACCCCCAAACACTCCTGCCAGCACAACGGTGGCTGTACCCTGTGCGTCATCATGCCATACTGGAATCTTGACATCAGGATCCTTCCTGAGCTCTTCGAGGACCTTGTAGCACTTTGGCTTGGCAATGTCTTCTAGATTGATGCCGCCAAAGGAAGGCTGAATGAGTTTCACCACTTCAATTATCTTGTCAGCATCCTTAGTGTCCACACAGACTGGCCACGCATCGACTCCACCAAGGTACTTGAACAGAATGGACTTGCCCTCCATGACCGGGCCAGCACCGTAGGGGCCGATGTCCCCCAGTCCGAGGACTCGCGTCCCGTCGCTGACGACGGCAACCATGTTGCCCTTGTTTGTGTGATCGTAAGCATTTTCCTCGTTCTCGCTGATAGCTAAGCATGGCTTCGCGACACCAGGCGTATACCATATCGCAAAGTCAGAGAAGTCTCGTACCGGCACTTTGCCAATACTCTGGATCTTCCCTTGGTAGAAGGGATGAAGGACCATCGCGTCCTTTCCAGGCTTCTCTGCCTTCTTCTTGAGTTCTTCGACACTGAGTTTCTCTTCAGGCAATTCACAGAGCCCCTTAGTTTCTGCAGACCGACCTAGCTTTGTCAGCCCCACGAGCACCGGGGCACATGTAGCTCCGATTTTAATCTATGCCTTCTGGACCATGACGTTCATTCTCAAGAGCAGAAAGGGATCCAGAGTCTAAAGCTTGAGACCCCAATAACTCGCAATCTGGCTAGCATGCTCGCTTGACCTTACTCTCTCTAGACCCTCCGAACCCCCGAAGATAGCCTCGATCTTTCCTTGTTCGTCTATCAGGAATGTCACTCGCCTGACACCCATCCCCAAAACGCCAAGTCGACTGTAGACGCCATAGAGTTTCGCGATTTCGAGGTCTTCGTCCATCAAGATGTGAAATGGAAGATTGTGTTTCTTCCTGAATCTCTGATGGAGTTCGGCTGAACCGCCGGAGATCCCGAAGATAGGAATCCCGGATCCCTCAAAGAGTTGGTAGCTGTCGCGGATTGAGCATGCTTCCGCTGTGCAACCGGGTGTGAAGTCTCGAGGATAAAAGTATAGGACTAGCTTCTGTCCTCGATATGCGCTGAGTCTGAATTCTGTTCCGCTCTCGTCAGTTGTTTCGAAGTCGGGAGCCTCATCACTTATTCTAAGCATGTCGGCTCACCATTAGAGTTTCAGTCCCCAGAACTTAATGACTTGATCAGCATGTTCCTTGGTCTTTACCTTCTCCAGCCCTTCTGGGCCGCCAAAAATCCCTTCCACCTTTCCATCTTCGTCAATCAGGAAGGTAGTCCTGACGATTCCCATGTACTCCTTTCCGTACATCTTCTTCTTCTGATATACGTCGTAGAGCTTCGCAATCTCGAATTCCTCATCCATCAGTAGTGGAAACGGCAGGTCATTCTTCTCTCTGAAACTCTGATGAGACTTTGCTGAACCTCCTGAGACCCCAAAAACAGGTATTTCATTCTGTTGAAACACTTCGTAACTGTCCCTTATGGAACATGCCTCTGCCTTGCAGCCAGTAGTATGGTCCTTTGGATAGAAGTACAGGAAGACCTTCTTTCCTCTTAGTTCGCTCAGCTTGAAGGTTTCTCCACTTTCGGTCGTTGTCTGGAAGTCCGGAGCTGCGTCACCTGTCTTTATCATAGGTTTACTTCTCCTCATTAGATTAACAATAGTGAAAAACACAGATGAGTTGACGGTATGTCCTAATGAATGTTGCTATCTACCCGAGGATATGTCGCTTGGCTCAGCTTCTTCAGGAACGCTTAAAGAGTAGCCACTAGTGTTGACAGAGAGTCGGTGCGGAAATGATAGAGAGTCCGGTGAGACACAGATCACTCTTGCCATTCGCAGTCTTACTTGTGCTGCTATTGTTGGGAAACACACTGGCGGGTGTTGCGATTGGTCTGAACTATCTCCCTCTACCTTTCGATATCTGGGTGACTACTTTGATCTATCTTGTCTTCCCTGCGCTATCGACAGCCGCAGCGTTTGCCGTCGGATACAGAGCGAAGAAAGTAGCAGTCGTATATGACTCTCCGGAGTGGGACTATCAGCCGGCTCAGTTCTCAGTGGAGGATGTTCGAAAGCTGGTTAGAGAACATCACCGTAAGTATCCAAGGCTTGAGTCAAGAAGCAACTACTGGTTCTTCCATCTGCCTATAATCACAATCATCCTCATCTACGCATTGCCATTCTACGTCACCTTTCAAGATTCCAGTATGCTCCCAATCGCACAACTCATTCTCCCCTTTGGACTTGCGACGAACAATATGATAGCCGCTGTTGGAGCCTTTCTTGCAGCCTCCAACGATGCATCAAAGGACTTCACATTGCCGCTGATTCGAGAGGCCCTTTGGCTAGCAAGTGAACAGTCCAAGGCTAGAGGTGTATCGCAGATTCGAGTGATTATGGACCGGGCTGAGGTCGGTGACTTCAAGGTGTTTCGGGACCCTCGCGTAATCCTTAGGATAGATGGCTTTGAGAAGAATGGCTACATTGAGTCCTGGTCTGAAGACCTGAAAGCAATCACCAGGCTTCTGTGTCGGTTGCACGAAGCCGAGCATCACGGTCAGATCATATGGTGGTGGCATTCACAAGACCGCAACTTCAGGAAGTACGCGAGTCCCGATGACGAAGGATACTACGTTCGAACTCCAGTCCCATCACAACTCAAGGAGCTCGGAGTCCGTGATGTTGTTGAAGTCACAGAGAATGCCATAGCTATACTCTTGCTCGAGGTGGCACTCTTGGAGGGTGAGAATGACAAGCTACGGTCTCTTCTCTCAGAGCTCGGAGTAGAGTAGACTCACCACAACGCCTATGTTGTTCCAATCTACTGGCCGTCGAGAGGGTTCCATTTGTCTGAGGCAGTTATCACCTACAAGCCATTGCTACCGCTCTACATCCTTCTTGTAATATTGCTGGTCGCGTGGTCATTCGTCGGCATAGAAGTTGCCCAGTACGCCGTTGTGATGGCAGTCACCCTACCTTTCATGTGGGTCTCCTCTGCTTCAGTTGTTCTGCTGTCACTGGCAATTCCTGCGTGGCTCATGGCGACATGGATCAAGAGAAGAATCTCATTCACAGAACCTATCTGGGACTTCCAAGTGAGAGAGATTTCCTATCGAGAGTTCGAGGCAATGATGAAGGAGTACGCACGAGAGTATTCTCTCATCGTGGCTAGGATGGACTGGCTCCCTCTGTTTATAGCTGTCTTTGCCTTTGCTATATCCGTCCTGTTTCCGTTGCTTGCATTGTCATTGTTCCCATTGCTTGCTTTCTACATCCCCTACCTTTTTGGAGGACTTGTTCTTGTCTACGGTCTTGCTCTGTCCGTCTTCATTCATAGAGCTACAAAGAATGAGGCCAGTGAGGTATTCCCTCTCCATCCTATGAACTCCATTCGGATTGCTAGACAAGTCCTCTCGTCGGTTATTGGAGTATCGTGGAGTGGGGTTAGGGTCATTATCGGTGAAGCGAGTGGTTACTATACAATTCGTGACCCTTCAGCCGTTGCACGCGTGGAGGAGATAGAAGGCTCTGCAAGGATTGAGGTCATGTTTGATGAGTTGGGTCTTCCTTCATCAGGGATGGCTGTCGTAGCACTACAGGACGGGAGTGACAAGATGAGCGAGAAGACTAGTCTTACTGCGCCGCTTGACAATAAACAGTTCCTGGATCTTGTTAGATGGAGTGTGACGACTTACATCGAAGATCGTGGACCTAGTGAGTTCCTTGATGAGCTACTGAAGGAACTAGGAACAGAGAGCTCTCCTTCTGATACTCCCTGAAGCGATGAGCTTATCTCCTTACATAGATAGAATGGAACAAGATTGTGAGTGAAACATCTTGAGCGGGGACGAGATAATTGACTACTCCCGTCAGGGTAATGTGAACCGTACCTTTGCTGTGATTCTCATCATTGTCACAGCCTACGCCGTCTTCTTAAGATTGACCACATCAGAATACGAGTCTATTGTTCTCACTCTGTATTCGATAATCCCAGTTGGTCTGATGGTAGTCTCTGTCGTTCTAGGGGCATTGTCCAAACGTGCAATAGACTACGTTGAGGGTGACTGGGAGGAGAAGAAGGTCTGGGTAAGCTTTTCCGAGTACAGAAGAATGGTCGAAGAATACGAGGACGCCTACGGTCATCTATATGGCAATCCTGGAGGATGTGTCGGACTTTTCTTCATGCTTCCTCTAGCTTTTGCTCTGGGCTTCCTTTCATCTTACTATCAGACTCTCGCCAGCCCACTCTTTGATCCAGTTGTTGATTCACTTCTCATCATCGTGATTCTATATTCAGTGGTCGCTGTGATAGGTTTCGTCATCGGTTTCAGGATTCCGTCCATTGACGCCGAGGAGTTCTTCAAACCTCCTATCAAAGGCGACGTGTACAACTTTGCAAGTCAACTTGAGCAAGTGCCAGAGATTCGTGCCGGCCTGAATGTTGAGTTGGGGGTTCGTTCAGGTGTTCAGACTATACTAGATGCCGAGGTCAAGACCTATGTCGAGGGTCTCCCTGACACTGTTTCGATACAAGTGCAAGTATCTCACTCGGGTTTCGCATATCCGTACCTTGTAGGAACAGTCTACAAAGGAAGTCGAGTAACATCCTCGAAGGACTATTATCGAATCAACACACGCTATCCGGCTCTTGTGGAAACCTCCATGGATGGTGAAGTTTCTGTTTTCGTAGCCCGCTTTGACATTCCAAGCCGTACAAGCAGTGTCCCGAGCATCTCCAAGAGAGACTTTGGGAATCTTGCATCCCTTCTTGCAGTGATGTTGAAAGGGAACTATGATGCATCCCAGTAGAGTCTCTTCCATGGCATCATAGACACCTTTAATTGCGAGTCAATTCCGGAAACAACTTCGTAGTCCTCTGAGCTGGAGATGAATGAACAATGGGAACTGCGAACTGGACAAACAAATGGGTCTTGATGTTGTTAGCAGGAATCATCATCCAGGTAGTTGTCTACTCATTCATAGCCTTCCTCAAGCCAGCGGACTTTGTCAGTCACGAGTTTTTCTATGATGTTTCGCTGATTGGCCTGATTTCTATCGTGATTCAGATTGGCGGTTTCAGTGTAATAATGTCCAAGACAAACAACAAGGATCCTTCGATATACGGGCAGGGTCGACCATTCCAGCACAAGCTTCGAGAGGAAGACGAGGAGCTGGCCACACGAAAGCCAACTTCCGCCAAGTAGGATTGCTTCTTCTGAAGGCCCGCCGAGAAGCAGGACGACCTCTACCATTCAAATATTGGTGGGAATAGTCTCGTTGGGTCATGTGGTGGGATGAAACCGGGGAACCACACATTCATCAACGGTAGGTATGGCGCAATGAATACTGTCACTGTCACCAACACAGCGAATGTGAAGGTATGAACTGCGGTTACGTACGTATAGTACGGACGGATGTAACTATAGAATGCAAAAGCCGGCATGGATAATGCAGCCATGGCCATGATCTCTACAGGGCTGAAGAAGAAAGGTAGACATGCCGGAAACATGAAGTAGAATACCCATGTTATCTTCTCGTTTGATGTTTCATGGTGTGCAATCTTGTGAATTCCATCGATGCCCTGTGATAAGAAGAATACTGGAATGAACATCCACCATTGCAGTCCCACAAAGAACATTGCACCTGCGTAGAAGAATAGGTCGCCAAAACTCTCGAATCTTTCCCAGAGTGGATTCCTTGAGAAGAACTCGGTAGCTTCAGTCATGTAGTATCCTATCATCTGAAAGAGCACGAGGACTGGAAGCAGTGCAAAAGAGATCACTATTAGAAAGAATGCAGCCATCGGCAGCTTTGGTATCTTGCCCTCATGGTAGTTGTCGAGTGGATATATACCATGCAGGGTGAAGGCAGTGAAAAGACAGAGAATTCCGCTTGGGAAGTTTGGGACAATAATCTCCAAGGGTTGGAAGACATACATCCATGGACCCAAGAAGGCATATACGTTCGAGGTCAAAGACTCAGGAAGAAGGTACCACACACCGAACACGACTAGGAGTTCGGGTATCAACATCTTGAACCGATAGTCCTGGATGAACTTCATTACAGCCCCTGGCTCTTTGCTCTCACCCATTGTCATCTGCCGCCTTCGATGGACCCTCGAGCCTTTCATCTATCACTTAAGCATATCTGATGTGAGCGCGAAGATGGCTGGTCTGTGGCTACGCGCGCTTCTTGGCAAGTGCCTTCCGTTTCACAACTCTGTTGCAGGACTGGATTGCTGGACAGCCCGAGCAGTCTTCCGGCACATCTGTCACAGAGTGGTCTCCGTAGAGGAGAACCTGCTCAGCGACCGCAGTACCCGGAGTAGCAACGACCGGTGCACTCTCCTTGCCCGTAATTCGAACATTCGTCTTGTGAGCCTCAAGGTCCTCATCGAGCTTCTCCATATCTCCGGCAACTATTACGGCGGTCGGTCCAACTCTTCTGACAACGTATTTGTTGAAGTCTTCCAGAAGCAGAAGGTTCTCCAACTCCTTTTCGGTTTCTGTTTCAAAGAGGTACACCTCAGAAACTGAAGCGAAGGTGGTTTGAGAGGTCCAGTCTTTGATTGACCTCACGACATTGCGAGGCACTGGTTTGCTACTCTGTGTCTTGAGAAAGTCGAGGATGTCACTCTCCCTCAGTCCTACTTCGGAAGCTTGGAAGATTGAACTGTCTGTTATCTTGTATGCGCTGACAACATCCGTTTTCACAGCCTCTGTCATCAGCATCAACTGGTAGAGCACGTAGTAGTCCATCTCCGATGTGTAAGCCGTCAGTTCAAAGTTAGGAGACACGAAGAAGGACTCCTGTGCGCTACCTCCTTCTTGTTGAGTTTCGGACAATACTCTCTCACCAACATTAGTGAGTTTGACTGCAAGGAGCTTCTTGCCTCTGTAGGCTCCCTCTACAAGCCCAAGTAGAATCGGGGTCTCAAGGGCTAGTCTTACTCTGTCAACATCGACTTGAACCCATTTGAGCGGCTGGGAATCAAGGAATAACTCACTTCGAATCCAATCCTTCATCTCCTCAACAGAGATCCAATCTTCAGTGTTACTCTCCCTCAGACGACAAATGGCGAGGTTCATTGTGTACTCTGTTGGTTGGTCCGGTGTTGCCCATATGGCCCTGGTCCTGCCCAAGGCCGTTAGTAGAAGTCTACGGGAAACAACGTCCTGTCTTCCTGCAAAGAGCGGTTCAACCTTTCCGGGCACCACTCTGTCTTCTTCCACAATGGCATACGCTCCCGCCTTCCGGGCCATCTTCTGAACGAGTTCAAACCTCTCTTCAGTTGGCTTTGACATTGCAGCCATGACATGGTCCATCTCTCGTTTTGGAAATTCCCATGAGCTAGTCATTCTGACTTCGTGTTTCGCGACATACGACACGAGCAGCAGGATGTCGATGAGCAACGTGTCCCTCTCATCAACGATAATCTTCGCTTTCTCTGGCAGCTCAAGACTCGGCGCAGGTCTGTCGGAGAATAGTTCGACAAGATGAGGTATGAAGAAATCGAGAACTTTGAACTCGGCCACCTCTCTCCCGAACTCAGTCAGCCTTGACATCATTCTACGAATTATGATGGCCTTCTTCCTAAGATCTCTCTCAGTCTGATTCAGCTGGCCGTAGCTGTAGATCTTTCGGAAGGGCTTCAGTCTGTCATGACTCAGGGCTCCACGGTTCAGTGTCAGCATGCCAAGCAAGTCTTTCTCTTTGTCTGTGAAAGTATCGAAGACACGCTTTCTCGCCTCCTCCTCTCTCATCTTCTCTGCCAGCAAGGCAATCAGCTTGGTCCCTGACTCACTGCTGCTGACATCTATGTCCCAGTATTGACAGGCGACCATGAGGTCCTCTCTAAGTACGTGTTCCAATTCCTTCTCCAGAGACTCTTTGGGCATGTTGATATCCCAGACCACCAAACTTTTCGGTAGCAACCAAGGCCCCTGAATTTTACTGTTTAAGACCATTTTGGTTCTGTACATTCGGTAGCGGGTTTTCAGGAACTGGTAGGATAAGGGCAACCTTATTTTGGGTGAGCTGCACAAATGGCCGCGTGGACCTATTGGAACCGCCTCTCTGGAGTGTCAAATACAGTCCCACTACCTGGGATGATTTCGTCGGCCAAGAACGGGCCATCACCCAACTTCGTAACCTTGCCAAGTCTGGGTCATGTCCAAACATGATACTACATGGCCCGTACGGCACCGGCAAGACGAGCGCCGCCCTAGTATTCTCTCGGACACTCCTGGGTGATTCCTTCGCGTCCAACTTCAAACTGCTCAATATACGAGATGTCATCGGATACCCGATTTCGAAGGCAAAGCGCGACATTCGTGCTTTGGCGAAGCTGGATCGAAGTAAGCGCTCTGAGCTAGATGAGTACATGTCTGTCGTTTTCAGAGAGGTCAAGACTGAGCTTAAGGCAAAAGGAAGAAAGCGAAACCCCAATAGGTCGCAGCTCCTTCAGGGAGCCATCCGGCTGTTTGCATCTACGGTCACAGTCGCGGACGAAAGTGTCAAGGTGCTCCTTCTAGATGAGGCGGACGCCCTGACGGGCAATATGCAGCAAGCACTGCGCAGAACTATGGAGATCTATAGCGACGTGTGCAGATTCATCCTTACGACGCCAACTCTTGCAGGATGGAGTCCAGCCGTAATATCCAGATGCATTACCCTCAAACTCCCAAATCCGTCATCAGATGTGGTTGTCACTTTTACGAGTGATATCGCGTCACAGGAAGGTATCGAGATAGACTCAGCAGCTCTTGAAGCATTGGCCAAAGAGTCAGGTG